>DASVVF010000713.1:0-10359 GCA_036386695.1 Catenuloplanes sp.
GGTCAGGGCGTACGGCGCCACGTTCTCCGCCTGTCGGACCACCTCCTCGAACCGGTCGTCGTCGTAGACGTGCACGCCCAGGATCGGGCCGAAGTACTCGGTGGTGAAGACCTCGTGCGTCGGGTCGACACACTCGACGAGCGTCGGGCGGACGAACCAGCCCTCGCTCTCGTCGGCCGTGCCGCCGGCCAGGACCGTGCAGGAGGCGCTGTTCTTGATCCGGTCCAGGGCCCCGGCGTGCCGGGCGAACGCCCGGGCGTCGATCACCGCCCCGCCGAAATTCGACAGGTCGGTCACGTCGCCGTAGGTCAGCGAGTCCGCGGTCGCGGCCAGCCGGTCGCGCAGCCCACCGTCCCACAGCGACCGCGGCAGGTACGCGCGGGACGCCGCCGAGCACTTCTGCCCCTGGTACTCGTACGCGCCGCGGACCAGCGCGGTGTGCAGCGCGTCGACGTCCGCGCTGGGGTGCGCGACGACGAAGTCCTTACCGCCGGTCTCACCCACCACCCGCGGGTACGACCGGTACCGCTCGATGTTCGAGCCGACCTGCTGCCACAGGTGCCGGAACACCGTGGTGGAACCGGTGAAGTGGATCCCGGCCAGGTCAGGATGGGCGAGCACCACCTCGGAGACGGCCAGCCCGTCCCCGGTGACCATGTTGATCACCCCGGGCGGCAGGCCGGCGGCTTCGAACAGCCGCATCGTGAAGTGGGCGGCGAACTGCTGGGTCGGCGCCGGCTTCCAGACGACCGTGTTGCCCATCAACGCCGGGGCCGCGGGCAGGTTGGCGGCGATCGCGGTGAAGTTGAACGGGGTGACCGCGTAGACGAACCCCTCCAGGGGCCGGTGGTCGAACCGGTTCCAGACACCCGGGGCCGACTGCGGCTGCTCGGCGAGGATCTTCTCGCCGAAGGCGACGTTGAACCGCAAGAAGTCGATCAGCTCGCAGGCCGCGTCGATCTCCGCCTGGTTGACGGACTTGGACTGGCCCAGCATGGTGGCGGCGTTCAGGGTGTCGCGCCACGGCCCGGCCAGTAGTTCAGCGGCCCGGAGAAAGACCGCCGCGCGATCGACGTACGACAAATCGCTCCATACCGGGGCGGCTTTTCGGGCGGCCGTCACCGCCGCCTCGGCGTCGGCGTTGGTGGCGTTGTGGGTGACCCCAAGGATGTGTCCGCGCCGATGCGGCTGCACCACCTCGATCGCCGACCCGCCGCCGGGCCGCTGACGACCACCGATGGTCATGGTCAGGTCGAGCCGGTCGCCGGCCAGCTCGGCCAACCGCCGCTGCAGGCTGCTCCGCTCGGCGCTGCCGGCGGCATAGCCGAGCACCGGCTCGTTACGCGGCCCGGGTACAGAGAACAGGGCATCCATCAGGCACTCCTCGACGACCTCGACAACGCTGGCGAAATCCGGCCGGGAGCACGACCGTGCGTGCCGGCTCTGTGGCCATCCTCCCACGCCGGTACTCCCCGGCACGGTGGGCGGGACGACGCTGGCCCGACCGGTCGGCGTCCCGGGCGACCCGCGCCCGAACCGACCGGCGCCATCGGGAGGGCTGATGACTACGCTGGTGAGCTGGTGCCCTGGCGGGCACCAGAGCGCTGCTCCGGCCGCGGCGCCCCGCCGCCGGCACCACCCCAGGGGGAGACGATGACCCACGAGCCCGGCGCCGCACCGGTCGCCAACCCGACCTCGTCCCCCGGGCCGGTGAACCAGGCCCGACGACCGCCGTCGACCCTGCCGGCGCAGGCCACGCCCGGCCCCACCGACCTCCACGCCCCCGCTGGGCCGGACCCCGCCGGGCCCGAGGCGGACCGGCCGGCACCGGGTGAGCCAACCGGCCGGCCGGACCCGACCGCCGGACCTGACCGGTCGCCGTTCACGGTCGGCACGGTGGTGCTCGCCGTCCTCGCCCTGCTCTGGTTGGCCGGGATGCTCTGGGCGGCGCAGGCCACCATCGCCGCCTCCGAGATCACCGAGATGATCATCGTCTACGCGGCGTACGCCCTGCCGGGTGCCGTTTCGGCCGGGCTGGTCGGTGGGGCGGCGCTGGCGCTGGTCGTCCTCAGCGCGGTGGACAGCCGGCCGGTGGGCGCCGGCCGGTTGGCCGGGACGCCGACCCGGCGGTTCGCCCTGGCGACCGTGGCCGGGCTGGCGACCGGCCTGCTGGCCACCACGGTGGTGCTGCTCAGCTCCGACGGCGGCGACGCCATCGCGGTGTTGGCCGGAACCGTCGCTGCGGCCGGGACCATCGGTGGGGCGCTGGCCGGCATCAGGGCGGCCCGGGTGGTCGCCGCCGTGGTCGCCGCCGGGCTGACGGTCTTCGTGGTCGGTTTCCTGTTCAGCCGCTTCCAGGTGCCGCTGCTGTCGATGTTCGGCTCCGGGGAGAGCGAGGCGTCGCGGGCCAGCGCCGCGGGATGGTTCTCGCTGACCGCCTCGTTGAGCAGCGGCCTCGGCGCCGGCCTGGTGTCGTACGGCTACCTGCGGCGTACCGGGCGGCACACGGACGCCGCCACGCCACGCTGGCCGGCCTACGCCGTGGCGGGCGCCGGCCCGGGCCTGCTGCTGCTGATCACCGAGCTGCTGGTGCGCACGGCCGGCGCCCGGGCGCTGGCCATGGCCGGTGCGGTCAGCGAGGCCGACCAGAGTGTCCAGACCGTGCTGGGCGTCTCGCGGGTCAACAACGCCCTGGTGGTGCTCTTCGTCGGGGCGATCATCGCGATTCTGGCCGTCGGGCGGACCATGCGCCCGGCCACGGACGCGGAGCCGGCGGCACCCGCGCGTTCCTGACCGACGGGCCGCGCGGGTGGGCGTCGCCGCGCGGCGGGATCGCTCAGCCGGCCGAGGTGAGACTGTCGAGTTCGGACACGTCGTACCACTCCAGTTCGTGGTCCTCGGCCCCGTCCACGGTGAACTGGGCGTCGGGATCGCCGGCGATGGCCTCCTCGACCACGTCGGCGGCCTCCGCTACCGCCGCCGCGGCGGCCAACCCGTCCAGGTGGACCGCGGCCACCTCAGCCAACCGCACCGGCCGGTTCAGTCGCACGCTGCTGGAACCCAGTTCGACATCGTCGCGGGTCACGGCGCCGGACGGGACGTCGGCGGAGACCACGACCCGCCGGCGGGGGGCGTCCGGGTCCTGCCGCAGCATCCGCAGGGCGCTCTGGGCGGCGCGGGTGAAGGCGACATACTCCAACTCCTCCTCGTCGCCCTCGGCGTACCACTCCCGCAGCCCCGGGGTCACCGCCTGGGCGAGCAACGCCCCACCCAGTTCGCCGGTGCCGCGCAGGGCCGCCAGCGTCGGCACGGTGGCCGGCACGTACACCCGGATCAGCTGGTCTGTCACCGTACGTGTCTCCCCCGGGGTCGGCGTCGCCGCGCCCGTTCCTCACGGCGCGGACGCTGTCCCTGTAGTACACCGCCGAGGGCCCGGCTGGAAGCCCATCCGGCCCGGTGTGTCCGATCAGCAATGGTGGCCGGACCGGTCAGCGACCGCACGGCGGGGCGGTGATCGCGGTCACGGCAGCCCGTCGCCGGGGCGGGCCGGGCGGATCGCCGGCCCGATGCCGCCGGTGGCAAACTGAGGCGACCAGCGGCCGGACGATCGGAGGCACCGTGGAACCGAGGTTCCTGCTGCTGTCCGACGTGGCCGCCGAGCTCAACGTCTCCGATTCCCAGGTTTACCACATGGTCCGCAGCGGTGAGCTGCCCGCGATCAAGGTGGGTGGGCGCGGGCAGTGGCGCGTGGAGCGGACCCGCCTGGAGGAGTACATCCAGCTCAAGTACGCCGAGACCGCGGACTGGGTGAAGACCAACCCGTTGACCGAGCGCGACCCCGACTGAGGCTGTTGACGGGATTATGACCCTCCAGTCCGACGGGAAGGATGAGGCCTGGCTGGAGCGACCTGGGCGAGCTACGCCTCTCGCCGGCGAGAAACGCGGTACTGCTCCGGGACGATGCGCTCCAGCCAGCGCTCGGCAGGCGCGGAGCGGCAAGTCCGTAACCTCTGGCTATGAATCGACGGCGATGGAGCCTGGTCATTGTCGCCGCCAGTGTGCTGGCTCTGGTGTCGCTCGCCTCAAACGTGACGACCATCAGCCAGCTCGAAGGCAAGGCGAACACGCTGCTGGCCGGCCGCTTGACCCTCAGCCAACTGGTCAACGCAGGGGCAGTCTGGGCCGGGCTGGCGGTGGTGTCCGGATGGCTCGTCCGCCGCCCCGCCCCGGCGGTTGCCGCCGGAGTCCTCGCCCTGCTCACCGCTTGCGTCGTGCACTACGGCGTGGGGCTGGCCCTCGGAATGTTCGATCCGAACGTCTGGACGGCCAACCTGCACTGGCTCCTGGGTGCGATGGTCGTGGGCGGACCGCTCGGCCTGGTGGGCGCGATCGCTCGCCGGCTGGATCCGTGGGGGACGGCGGCCCGCCTTGTCGTCCCCGCCGGAGCGGTCCTGGAGCCATTCGTCGTCGGTCTGTTCACCACCCCGGCGATCCTGCCCTGGCCGAACCGGGTGGCTGACGTCATCAGCGGATTGGCGCTGTTGACGGCGGGAGTGGCGGGCTCCGTTCGAGTCCTCGCCGCTCGCCGGAGGCGGCAAGCAATACATGAGCGGCGAGCTAACGCCGAGCCGTGAGCCCGGTCAGGCCCGTGAGGACCAATGGCGCGCCGCAGAGCCGCTCGGCATGCGCCCCGGCGAAGGCGCGACCCGCCGCTGGATCTGCTGCGCCCATCCTGCCGTTGACGCGCACCCCCGGCGTGCCGTAAAACTCATCCTGTCGGAGGCAAACGAAGGCAAACGCAAGGAAACGGAGATGTCATGGTGGTTGTTGGCGCCGCGCCCCGACAGAGCCCGCCCGCTATCCGGGTCCGGCCGGTGCCGGCCGTGGATCCACCCTTCGACGACGAGATCGCTCCGCATGCCTGGGCCGCGGCCTTCGGCGCGGCGCCGCTGTCCACGGATCGTTCGGCGGCGCAGCGCCGTGGGTGGCCCGCCTGGGCGGCGGTCGTCCCCGGGCAGCCCGGTAGCGAGTCCGGACCGGACGACATCGGACGGCCGTTTGCCGACACCTGGCAACCCCGGGCCGGCGGGGACCCGACCGACCGCACCGCGACGGCGGCCGGGCGGGGTGGAGGCGGGCCGGGCCGGCCCGATGGGGCCCGGCCGGACCCGCCGGGCGGTGCCGGGCCGGGTGGGGGTACGGAACCGGGCGGGGGTGGCGGCGGTCCGACCGGCACCGGCCCGGGCAGCACGGTGGCCGGCGCCTCGACGGAGGCGAGAAACGCGGTCCGCCGGTTCCTGGGTGTCTGTTTGGAGATCCTCAACGGCTACCGGCCGGCCGGGCAGCTGCGCCCGCTGGCCGGCCCGGCGGAGGCGGCCGTCGTCATCGAGCAGGTCAGCGCCGCGGTGGCACGGGTGACCGAGCTTCGTCGGGCCGCCGGTCGACCGGCACGAACGGCGCCAACCGCGGCGAATCCGGTTCGGGTACGACGGCTGCGGGTCTGTGAGCCACGACCGGGAGCGGCCGAGGCGACCGCGGTCCTGCTCACCGCCGGGCGCACCTGGGCGCTGGCGTTCCGCCTGGAGCGCCGCGACGGAACCTGGGCGGCGACCGTCGCGAGACTGATCTGACCAGTGCGCGGCCCGGCACGGTTGACCCCTGCGGGAAGCAGCCGGCACGCCAACGGCCCCCGGCACGCCAGACAACCCGGGACGCCAACAGCCCGGGACGTCAAACAGCCCGGGACGCCAACAGCCCGGGACGTCAAACAGCCCGGCACGCACGTCAAACAGCCCGGCACGCACGCCAACGGCCCGGCACGGACGGCTCGCCGGGGCGGGCCGTGCGTGCCGGGCCGTTGATGCCGTGGGCCGGCTCAGCGCGGGGCGGATGTGATCCCCGGCTGTCGTTCTCCGGCGTCGTCAGGCGGCGCCGGGAGCGCCGTGGCAGCGCTTGTACTTCTTGCCCGAGCCGCAGTAACACGGGGCGTTCCGGGACGGCCCGTTGCTCGCCGCGGCCTGGGCCGGGTTGGCCTGGCGCCCGGCGGCGGAGTGCGCCGGTCCGGCCGGCACCTTGGAGGTGCCCAGCCCGAGGGCGGGGGCGGGGGCGGGGGCGATGGGCTGCTGCTCCCGCTGGATCACCGGGGAACCACCGGCGCCGGCCTCGCCGTCGATGGCGGGTGCGGTGTACTGCAGCTGCTGGGGGCGGCGGGAACCACCGAGACCCTTGGCCCTGATCTCCACGTGGGAGTCGCTGTCCGGCAGCGGCACCGCCTGGCTGGGGTCGACGGTGACCGTCGGCTGCTCCTCGACCTGAACCTCCAGGTTGAAGAGGAACCCGACCGCCTCCTCCTTGATGCCCTCCATCATCTGGTTGAACATGTCGAAGCCCTCGCGCTGGTACTCGACCACCGGGTCGCGCTGGGCGTACGCCCGCAGGTTGATGCCCTCCTGCAGGTAGTCCATCTCGTAGAGGTGTTCCCGCCACTTACGGTCGATGACCGCCAGCAGCACCTGCCGCTCCAGCTCGCGCAAGGCCTCCGCGCCGAGGTTCTCCTCACGCTGCTCGTAGGCCTTGCGGGCGTCCTCCTTGAGCCGGGCCATCAGGAAGTCGTGGTCGAGGTTGTTGCGCTCGCCGCCGGCCTCCTCCTCCAGGTCCTCGATGGTGACCCCGACCGGGTAGAGCTGCTTGAGGCTGGCCCACAGCTGGTCGAGGTCCCAGTCCTCGGCGTAGCCCTCGCCGGTGGCGCCGGTGACGTAGCCGTCCACCACGTCGTCGAGCATGTGGCTCACCTGGTCGTGCAGGTCTTCGCCGTTGAGCACCCGACGGCGCTCGGCGTAGACCACCTGGCGCTGCTTGTTGAGCACCTCGTCGTACTTGAGGACGTTCTTGCGGATCTCGGCGTTCTGGCCCTCGATCTGGGTCTGCGCGCTCTTGATCTGCCGGGTGACCATCTTCGACTCGATCGGCACGTCCTCGGGGATGTTGAAGCGCTCCATCACCGCCTCGACCGCCCCGGCCCGGAACCGCTTCATCAGATCGTCCTGCAGCGACAGGTAGAACCGGGACTCCCCCGGGTCGCCCTGCCGGCCGGACCGACCGCGCAGCTGGTTGTCGATGCGCCGCGACTCGTGCCGTTCCGTGCCCAGCACGTAGAGCCCACCGACCGCGGTGACCTCCTCGGCCTCCTGCTCGCACGCCTGCTTCCACTGCGGCAGGGCCTCTTCGAGCGCCTTGGCGTACTCCTCCGGGTGCTCGACCGGGTCCAGCCCGCGCTGGTGCAGTTCGGCGGCGGCCAGGTGGTCCGCGCTGCCGCCCAGCAGGATGTCGGTGCCTCGGCCGGCCATGTTGGTGGCCACCGTGACGCCGCCCTTACGCCCGGCCAGCGCGATGATCTGGGCCTCCTGGGCGTGGAACTTCGCGTTGAGCACCGCGTGCGGGATGCCGCGGCGGCGCAGCAGTTGCGACAGGATCTCGGAATTCTCCACCGACACCGTGCCGACGAGGATCGGCTGACCGACGGCGTGGCGCTCGGCGATGTCCTCGACGACCGCGTTGAACTTGGCCTTCTCGGTCTTGTAGATGACGTCGGGCCGGTCGATGCGCACCATCGGGCGGTGGGTGGGGATGGAGACCACACCGACCTTGTAGACCTTGTTGAACTCGCCGGCCTCGGTCTGGGCGGTGCCGGTCATGCCGGACAGCTTCTCGTAGAGGCGGAAGTAGTTCTGCAGGGTGATCGTGGCGAGAGTCTGGTTCTCCTGCTTGATCTCCACCCCCTCCTTGGCCTCGATGGCCTGGTGCATGCCCTCGTTGTACCGGCGGCCGTGCAGGATGCGGCCGGTGAACTCGTCGACGATCAGCACCTCACCGTCGTTGACGATGTAGTCCTTGTCGCGCTTGTAGAGCTCCTTGGCCTTGATCGCGTTGTTGAGGTAACCGACCAGCGGCGTGTTCACCGACTCGTACAGGTTGTCGATGCCGAGCCGGTCCTCGACCTTGGCGACCCCGCGCTCGGTGACCGCCACGGTGCGCTTGGACACGTCGACCTCGTAGTCGCCCTCGCCGTCCTTGCCGGCCTGCATCCGGGCCACCAGGGCGGAGAATTCCGTGTACCACCGGGCCGACTGCTCGGCCGGGCCCGAAATGATCAACGGGGTTCGGGCCTCGTCGATCAGGATCGAGTCGACCTCGTCGACGACGGCGAAGTTGTGGCCGCGCTGCACCAACTCATCGGCCGACCAGGCCATGTTGTCGCGCAGGTAGTCGAAGCCGAACTCGTTGTTGGTGCCGTACGTGATGTCGCACTCGTACGCGGCGCGGTGCTCGACGGCCGGGCGGTTCGGCAGGATCACCCCGACGGTCAGGCCCAGGAACTGGTGCACCCGGCCCATCCACTCGGCGTCGCGCTGGGCCAGGTAGTCGTTGACGGTGACCACGTGCACGCCCTTGCCGGACAGCGCGTTGAGATAGACCGGCAGCACGGAGGTCAGCGTCTTGCCCTCCCCGGTCTTCATCTCGGCGATGTTGCCGAAGTGCAGGGCCGCACCCCCCATCAACTGCACATCGAACGGCCGCTGACCGAGCACCCGGGAGGCCGCCTCGCGCACCGTGGCGAACGCCTCGGGCAGCAGGTCGTCGAGCGACGCACCGTCCTCCAGCCGCTCCCGGAACTCGTCGGTCAGCGCGCGAAGCTCCGCGTCGGTCAGGTCGGTGTAGCGATCCTCGATCATGTTGACGGCGTCAGCGATCGCCTTGAGTCGGCGAACCATGCGGCCTTCACCGGCACGAAGGATCTTTTCCAGTATCGACACGGGTTCAGCGCTCCCCCTAGACAGTCTGCCGGACCATCGTAGGCGGAGCCGCGCCATCCCGGTGAGCCGCGCCTGCCGGTATCCGGTGGAGTGGGACAAAATTACCCCCTGAGTTCGCTCAGAGCGGACTTTCCGCGGCGTTCGGGGGGCCAATCCGGTTGGTGCTCCTCCCGCGGTGCGGCACGATGGGCCGCGTGGAACCGGTCGAAATTCGTGCGGACGGGATGTTGCTGCGGGCCTGGCGCCCCGACGACGCGGAGGCGATGTACCGCGCCTGCCAGGATGCGGACATCCAACGCTGGACCCCGATCCCGTCGCCGTATCCGATGGAGGAAGCGGTCACGTACGTGACCGAGCGCTCACCGAACGCCTGGGCCGCCGGGACCGGTGCGCCGATGGCGGTCACCGAGCTGGCCACCGGGCGGCTGCTCGGGTTCACCGGGCTGGTCCGGCTCAACCTGCCGGAACACACCGCCGAGTTGGGCTACTGGGTGGCGCCCTGGGCCCGCGGCCACAACGTGGCCGAGCGGGCCGGGCGGGTGGTGGCCCGATGGGCCTTCACCGATCTGGGCATCGAGCGCCTGGTCTGGTGTGCCGATCCGGGCAACCACGCGTCGCGGTTGATCGCCTGGCGGCTCGGCTTCCGGATGGAGGGCACCCTGCGCCTCGGATCCAGCCGGCCCGACGGTCGACGTGCCGACCTCTGGATCGGCGCGATGCTCGCCGGCGAGCTACTCGATGCGGCCGCGGACAGTCCCGCCGCACCGGGTACCCCGAGGGCCCGGCAGGCATACGCGTTCATGGCCGCGCCGCCGGTGCTCACCGTCAAGGCCGGCGCCCAGGAGCTGCGCCTGCGCGCCCCGGCCGGTCGGGACCTGGACGCGCTGGTGGCGAGCTGTCAGGACCCGGAGGCGATGCGCTGGACCACCGTGCCGCAGCCTTACCAGCGCAGCGACGCGGAGTTCTTCGTCCACCAGCACGCGCCGCACCAGTGGGCGCAGGGCCAGGGCGCGGTCTTCGTCATCGCCGGCCCAGACGACGCCCACGTCGGCACGATGGATTTGCGCCTGGGCACCGACCCGATGGTCGGCGAGGTCGGCTTTCTGGTCGCCCCACAGGCCCGGGGGCGGGGGTACGCGAGCGCGGCGCTGCGGGCGGTGGCCGGCTGGGGCTTCGCGGCGCTGGGCCTGACCCGGATCGAATGGAGGGCGCACGTCGGCAACACCGCGTCCCGGCGGGTCGCCGAGAAGGCCGGCTTCACCGTCGAGGGCATCGCCCGGGCCGGCCTCGCCCACCACGGGCAGCGCCGCGACGTGTGGGTCGCCGCCCGGCTGGCGGACGACCCGGAGCCGCCGCAATGACCCCGGAGACCATCGAGGGTCCGGGGGTGCGGCTGCGCCCCTTCCGCGCCGGTGACGCCGACGACGTGGTGGGTGGGTGCGCCGACCCGGTGACCCAGCGGTCCATTCCGACGATGCCCCACCCGTACACGCACGACACCGCCCGGTGGTGGATCGCCGACGGCGCACCGGCGGTGTTCGCCGCC
>DASVVF010000714.1:0-4762 GCA_036386695.1 Catenuloplanes sp.
GGCGCCGGCCCCGACGCCGCCGGGGCCGCGCCGGGCGATGCGGGACCGGCCACCCCGGCCGGGGGCCGGGCGGCCGACCCGCCGTCGTTGCCGGACAGTGCCAGACCGAGGGCCACGGCGGCGGTGCCCAGGGCCACCACGGCGGTACCGGCGGCCACCACGAGCCCCGGACGGCGGGACCGGTTCGACGGCGGCCGGTACAGCGGGACGGGCAACCGTCCGCCGGTACGTACCTCGATCGCGCCCGGCTGGGGGTCCACGGCCCGGTCAGCGACCTGGCGGCCGTCCGGCGCGTCGGCCGGCACCGGCCCGACCGGGTCCGGGGGCCACCACGGCTCCAGGTCGTCGTGGTCGGCCGCGACGGCGGGCCGGGCGTCGCCCGTGGTGGGCGTCCCGCCGGGCCGGTGCGGGACCGTCGCGGGCTCCGGACCCGGGCGGTCGGTGACGTCGCGACCGGATGGTCCGGCGTACCCCCCCGGCCCGCCGGGCCCGGCATCGCCGTCGGGTCCGGCATCGCCGGGTCCGTTGGTTGACCAGTCGCCGACGGACCAGTCTTCGGTCTCCCAGTCGTCAGTTTCCCAGTCGTCGTTCTCCCCGTTGTCGCTGTACCGCTCGGCCGGCTGTCCGCGCTCGGCCGGCTGTCCGTGCTCGGCTGGCTGTCCGTGCTCGCCCGGCTGTCCGTAGTGAGTGGGTTGGTCGCCGTGGTGTCCGTCGGCGGCCAGCCCGTCCGGGGGCAGGTGGTCCGGAGTCGGCTCCGCCAGCGCGGGAGCCGGTCGCTGACCGGGTGGCCCGGCCGGGTCGACCGGAGCCAGGGGGACGGGTCCGGGTCCGGCGTGCGGCATGGCGTTGTCGGGTTCGGGCACCGCGCCCGGGGGGCGGCAGATGTGTACCCGGTCGGCGGGGGCGCGGGCGAGCGCGGCGATCTGGGCGGCCATCGGATGGTCGGCACCGAGGTGCTCGACGCACAGCTGGCGGGCCCGCCGGAAATTGTGGTGCGCCTCGCCGAAGTCGCCACAGTCGCGTTGCATGGCGCCGAGCCGGGCGAGCATCTTGATCCCGGCCACGTCGGCGTCGCCGTAGACCTCTTCGTGGCGTTGGTAGGCGTCGGCCAGCCGGGACCGGGCGCCGGTGCAGTCGCCACGGGCGTGTTCGACGGTTGCCAGATCGGCCTGGGCGGCCAGCACCCGGGCCGAGTCTGGGCCCTCCAGGGCGGTCAGCTGGTTGACGACGTCGTGGTACAACGTCGTGGCCCGGGCGTTGTCGCCCAACCGGTGCAGGGTGGCGGCCAGGGTGGCGGTGGCCACGATGGTGCGCTGGTCGGCGTTGCCGTGCAGCCGGCGGTGCGCCTGGTGGGCGAAGGCGGCCCAGGTCCGGGCGCTCTGCGGTTCACCGAGCGCGATCAGCACCCGGGCCTGCAGGCCGGCCGCCTCGGCCAGGTCCGCGGACGCTCTGGCCGGGTCGGGATCGGCCGTGGTGAGCACCTGGCCCAGGAGGCGGTGCGCCCCGGCGAGATCGCCCGATGCGGCGGAGAGCTGTGCTTGCCCGGTCAATTCCGACAACCCATGAGACACGTGCCTCATAGTGCGTGGTCAGCCACGGGCGGTACAAGTAGGGCCGGGGTACCGATCGACCGCGTCACCGCCGATTTATTTGATGCGTCAACAAAATCGGCCTATGCTGGAGTCGTCGAATCCGCTGAATCGAGGTCTGTCATGGGCGTCACCCGACTGAACCACGCCGTGCTCTACGTCAGCGACCTGGTCCGCAGCGTCGCCTTCTACACCGACGTGATGGGCTTCCGACCGGTCGGCATGACGCCGGACGGCTTCCGGGGGGCGGCCTTCCTCCAGGCCCCCGACTCGACCAACGACCATGACCTGGGGCTGTTCGAGCTGGGCCCGGCGGCCGGGCCGTCGGCGGCCGGGCGCGGCACCGTCGGGCTCTACCACCTGGCCTGGGAGGTGGACACCCTCGACGAACTGGAGGACACCGCCGCCAGGCTGGCCGCGGCCGACGCGCTGGCGGGCAGTTCGGACCACGGCACGACCAAGAGCCTGTACGGCCGCGACCCCGACGGCCTGGAATTCGAGGTGGTCTGGTTGGTGCCGGCGGATCTGCTCGACGAGCAGGCCCTGGCCAACCGCAAGCGGATCGGCCGGCTGGACCTGGACCGGGAGAAGCAGCGCTACGGGGCCCGCACCCGCGGCGGCGTCGGGATCTCCGTGTCGTGACCGGGGCGACCAACCCCGCCGCCCGCCGACCGGGTAGAACCTTGAGACATGTCCGGTCCTGCCGCGGCCACCGCCGCCGTCAAGCGTGAGCTGCTCGTCCGCCACCTGGAGGCGTGGGCGCCCGCGGCCCTGCACCGCGCCCGACGGGCGACCTACCTGCACGCCTTCGCCGACGCCGACGGCGGGGCGGTGGCCGAGGACGCGCTGCGGGTGCTGGCCGAGCTGACCGACCTGATGCGCGGGCGCAGCCTGTCCATGGTGGTGTTGGCCGCCGACGCCGGGGCGGTCAGCGGGCGGCTGGGGGCCGTGCAGGCGGCGCTGAGCCTGCCGGCGGAGCTGAGTGTGCACGTGGTGCAGGGTCACCCCGACGACCGGCTGGCCGTCGCGTTGAAGGCGTCCGGGGCGCGCGGCGCGCCGCTACTGGCGTACCTGGACGCGGCCGCCGGCGACCCGCCGACGGTGGCGACGCTGGCCGCGGTGAGCGCCGGCCGGCCCGCCGAGCTGCTGCTCAGCCTGGACCCCGCCGCGCTGGGTGGCGGCCCGCGCGGCGGTGCGGTCGACACCGGCGCGGTGCTGGGCTACCGGGGCGAGCTGCGGGATGCCGGCTTCCCGCTGGTGACCATGGTCGAGGTGGTTCCCGGTGCCGCCGCAGCGGCGACCGAGCTGCTGGTTTTCGGCACGTCGTCCGGCAAGAGCCTGGAGGGTTTCAAGGACGCTCTGTGGTCGGTCGACGAGTACGCCGGGGCCGGCTACCGCGACCCGGCCGACCCGAACCGGCACCTGCTCGACATCTCCCTGAACCCGCACCCCGGTCCGCTGCGCCGGGAGTTGCTGGCCCGGGTCGCGCAGGTCGGCGCGGCCACGGTCACCGAGCTGCGTGGTTTCACGCTCACCGACACGGTCTTCCGGGCCTCCGACGCGACCCGGGTGCTGACGGCGCTGGTGGCGGCCGGTGCGCTGACCCGCGACCCGGAGCACGGCCGGCTCGGCGGCGACGTGGTGATCCGCCCGGGAACGGAACCGCCCGAGGAACGTCCGAACGGCGCGGACCACTGAGGATCGGCCGCCGGCGGGTTCAGCGGAACGCGCCCGGGGTGCCGGTACGCACCGGCACCCCGGACGGTCAGGACTTGTCCTGCTTCCAGGACATCGGACCGGGCAGGTCGACGCGGTGCGCCCGGGCGCGCGAGTTCCACGACCAGCGACCGATCTTGATACTCCACGACGAGAAGCCGTTCTCGGTGAAGTTGAAGATGAGCGGCCCGAACTTCTTGCGCTTACGGAACATCAGGCCCATTTTGGGGTTCCCTTCCATCGTCGGGTTCGCTGCGCCGCTGATGCCCGATCGTCGCGTTCAGCAAACACCGACCCGATCGTCCACGACGGACCGCCCGGAGTGGCGGGACGGTCAGCGGGTGGCGGGGACGATCAGCGGGGCTCCCAGGCGTCCGGTCGGGTGGTCAGCTTCCGGACGTGTGCCGGCATCCGCCCGCTGACCAGTTCGGCCAGGCTCACCTCGTCGACCACGTCGCGCACCGCCGCGCGGACCGCCACCCAGAGCCGGGGCAGGTTCTCGGCCGCTCCGTCGTACTGGGTCTCCTCCGGACGCAGCCCGCGGACCCCGGCCAACGGTCCGTCGACCGCCCGCAGGATCTGCCCGATGGTGGTGTCCCGGGGCGGCTGCGACAGCGTGTAACCGCCCTCGGCGCCGCGTTGGGCCCGCACCACCCCGGCCCGGCGCAGATCGGCCAGCACCGCTTCGAGGAACTTGCGCGGCATGGCCTGATCCTGGGCGATCGCCTGGGCGGACATCAATGACGGGTACGCCGCCGCGAGGCTCAACGCCGCCCGTACCGCGTAGTCACCGCGCGCGGAGATCTGCACTCCCTCATCATGCACCCCGCCGCGCGGTGTCCTGCCACACCCCCGGGACATCGGGGAATTGACCCGCTCGTGGCCGCCCTCACGAGTCGCCGCCGGCCGATCGCTGCGTCGGCACCCGCCCCGGGCGACGATGGGTGGTCTCGGCGCGGAACGCCCCCGGGCTCTGGCCGACCTCGCGCTGGAAGAACCGGCCGAAGTTGGTCGGCTCCGGGAAACCCAACCGCCGGCCGACCTGCGCCACCGACAGGTCCGTGCAGGCGAGCAGGCGTTGGGCCTGCAGGGCCACCCGCTGGTCGACCACCTGTTTGGCGCTGCGCCCGGTCGCCGCCAGGCAGGCCCGGGTGAGGGTGCGAACCGAGCAGCCGAGTCGGGTGGCGTACTCCTCGACGCGCCGGGTCCGCGCGTACGACTCCTCCAGGACCCGGCGGAACCGGGCGTACGCCTGTGCCTCCGGTCCGTCGATGCGCACCCGGCCGGGGACCGGCAGCAGGGCCAGCCGCAGGACGAGTACGGCCAACTGGTGGCGTAGGAGTTCGGCGGCGAGCGCGCCGTGATCGTGCCGTTGGCAATCCACCACCAACTGGCTGACCTCGTTGATCACCGCGTCCTGGTCCTCGCCGGCCAGTTGCCAATGGGTGGGACCGAAC
>DASVVF010000715.1:0-10708 GCA_036386695.1 Catenuloplanes sp.
GATGTGGCCGGTCGGGGCGGCGGGCCGCGACCCGCACCATCCGGTGGCGCTGGGCCTGGTGGCGGGGGCCGCCGGCCTGGGTCCGCGCGAGGCGGCGGTCGCGGCGGCGTACGGCGCGGTGACCGGCCCGGCCAGTGCGGCGGTACGACTGCTCGGCCTGGACCCGTACCGGGTGCACTCCCTGCTGGCCGGGTTGGCCGGCGACTGTGACGCGGTCGCGGCGCTGGCCGTCGGGACCGCCGGTGATCCCGTTGACGCGTTGCCGGCGGCGGGCGCACCGCTGCTGGACATCGGCGCGGAACTGCACGCGAGCTGGGAGGTGCGTCTCTTTGCATCCTGACGACCACACTCATCCCCACCCGGAGACGGACCCGCATCGGCCGCTGGCCGCACCGGGCGCGGCGACCGGGCCCGGCGGGGGGACCGCAGCGGTCCGGGCGCTGCGGGTGGGCATCGGCGGGCCGGTCGGGTCGGGCAAGACGGCCCTGGTGGCGGCGTTGTGCCGGGCGCTGTCGCCGGGGCTGCGGCTGGCCGTGGTGACCAATGACATCTACACCACCGAGGACGCCGACTTCCTGCTGCGCAACGGAGTGCTGCCGGCGGAGCGGATCCGGGCGGTGGAGACCGGTTGCTGCCCGCACACCGCCATCCGCGACGACATCTCGGCCAACCTGGACGCGGTGGAGGACCTGGAGTCCGCCCTGGGCCCGTTGGACCTGATCCTGGTGGAGAGCGGCGGGGACAACCTGACCGCGACGTTCAGCCGGGGGCTGGTCGACCGGCAGATCTTCGTGGTGGACGTCGCCGGCGGCGACAAGGTGCCCCGCAAGGGCGGCCCGGGGGTGACCACCGCCGACCTGCTGGTGATCAACAAGACGGACCTCGCTCCGCTGGTCGGCGCGGACCTCACGGTGATGGCCAGCGACGCCGCGGCGCGCCGCGGTGACCTGCCCACCGTCTTCCTCTCGCTGGTGGGCGACCCGGGCGCCGGCCCGGTCGCCGACTGGGTGCGCGGCCTGCTGGCCACCGCGCCGGCCAGCGGCGGCTGATGCGCGCCACCGCCCGGCTGGTGGCGGTCGCCGATCCGGGCGGCGGCACCCGGCTGGCCGTGCTGCGGGGTCAGTCGCCGTTGCTGCCCAGGCGCACCGCCGGGCGCCCCGGCGAGGCCCAGGTCCACCTGGTCGGCGGAGCGGCCGGGCCGCTGGGCGGCGACGACCTGACCATTGAGGTACGGGTGGAGGCCGGGGCCCGGTTGTGCGTGCGGTCGGTGGCCGCCGCGGTGGCGTTGCCCGGCCCCGATGGCGCCCGTTCCGTGCTGCGGGTACGCGCCACCGTCGCCCCGGGCGCGAGCCTGCGCTGGCTGCCGGAGCCGCTGATCGCGGCGGCCGGCTGCCGCCACGACGCCGTTTCCGTGGTGGAGGTGGCCGCCGGCGGAGCACTGGTGTGGCGCGACGAGCTGGTCTGCGGCCGGCACGGCGAGGCACCGGGCACGGTCGGGCTGGACACGACCATCCGGTATGCCACCACCACGCTCTACCGGCACCAGCTCGCCGTCGGTCCGTCGGCCCACGGCTGGTCGGGGGCGGCGGTGCTGGGCGCCGGCCGGTCGACGGGCTCGGTGGTGGTGATCGACCCGGGCTGGACCGGGCCGGGCCCGCCGCCGGCCGCGCCGCTGGGCGCCGCGGCGGCCGTCATGCCGCTCACCGGGCCGGCGGTGCTGGCCACCGCGGTCGGGCCCGACCTGCGGGCGGTACGCGCGGCGCTGGACCCGTTCGCCGGGCGGACGCCGCAGCCGCTGACCCGTCCGGCGGGCCCACCCCCGGCACCCCACCTGGCCGGGGTCTGAGCGCGGCGGGTGCGGGCGGTCGATCCCCCCGGGAAGGCCGGGCGCGGGCGGCTGCCCCCCGCAGGGCCGGTGTTCAGGCGACCGCGGCGACCGACAGGCCGTAGTGGTTGGTCACCGCCAGGCGGGTACGCAGGTTGCCCTCGGTGCCGACCTTGTCGAAGTACGCCGCCCGCCGGCGGGCGACGCAGTTGTCGGCGGTCGCGGCGTGGTCGACCAGTTCCGGGCTCAGGTGGGCGTTGAGGCCGCCGCGCAGCAGGGTCAGCGCCTCGGTGCGCAGCTGCGACACCCGCGACTCGGTGACGCCCAGCTCGGCGGCGATCTCAGCCATCGGTCGCTCCTGCAGGAAGGAGGCGGTGACCACCAACCGCAGCCGGTCCGGCAGCGCCTCGACGGCGCCGTGCAGGTACCCGATACGCTCGCGGTGCAGCAGCATCTCCTCGGGGCCGGCGGACCGCTCGGTCACCATGTCCTCGGCGGTACCGGTGGCGAACCCCTGCAGGCTCAGCACGACGGCGCGCTGGACGTCGTCCTGAACGGCGGTCAACTCGTTGATGCCCACCCCGAGCAGCGCCGCGACCTCCGCGTCGGTCGGCGTACGGCCCAGGGCGACGGTCAGCTCCTGGCGCGCGGTGTCGGTACGGCGGGCGCGGTGGCGCACCGAGCGACTGGCCCAGTCCAGGCCGCGCAGCTCGTCGACGAGGGCCCCCCGGATGCGCATGGCGGCGAACCGGACGAACGGGATGCCGCGCTCGGGGTCGAACGACTGGGCGGCGGTCACCAGCGCGGCGAACCCGGCTGAGGCAAGGTCGTCGCGGTTCACGTGCGCCGGCACCCGACCCAGCATCTCCCGGACCAGATGGCCCACCAGCGACATGTTGGCGCGGACGAGTGTTTCCAGTTCACGAGCGGAAGTGGCGGTGGCGGCGGCTGCAGTCACGTGGTCCTCCTCGTTGTCAGTGGCCTGGTGGCTCACCGGTCTGACGAGAAGAACTCTCAGTTACTCCGGGTGCAGGAACGGGGTCCGTTCGGTTGCTGCTTGGTTGCTTTGCCGGAAATGTTCTCAGGTCAACGCCGAGCGGGCGAACCGCCGGAGCGGGCCAGTTGCGGTCGGGGACGCGCCGCGGCGCAGACCATGGCGCGGGCCCAGAGCATCCGGCGCACCGCCGCCTCCGGGTGATCGCCGAACTCGGCGGCCACCGCCGCGGCGCAGCCGTCGCTGCCGTGCAGCAGGATCATGGCGGTGATCGCCGCCTGCACCGCCTCGACCGGGGCGTCCTGGGAGGGTTGCAGGTGCGAGACGAACAACGCGTCGGCGGCCAACGCGTTCACAGTGGTGGTGATCATGGCTGGCTCCCCGCATGGACAACTGTTCGGTTGCGTTCAGCTAACTCTTACCCCGGTGCGGCCCGAGACGCAGTCGGGTGCGGGACGGTTGCGTCGCGGCGACGGCATCCCGACAGAACTTCCCGTGCGCACCCCGCCCGGGCCGCCCGGTGCGGCTCGATCGGCCGAGCGGTGAGTCACCTGCGCGTCGGAGACGAGTCGCTGCACTACAGCGACGGCTCGCACCGCTGGGTGTGCCGGGATCCCGAGCAGGACCCGACGGCGTGGACCGCGCGGATCCGGGAGCACCTCCTGGCACACCACGCGCATCCGTACGCCGGGCGCAATCCGGCCAGGTCGCGCGAAGTCGACCGGCCGGCGCCCTAGGCTGTCCGGATGCGATCGGTGGCGGGGTGGGCGGTGCTGAGCGCGGTCAGCGCACCGGTGTTGTTGATCGGCGGCTGGACGGCGGCGGCGGCCCGCCAGCCACCCGGGTACGACGCGCTCACCGACACGATCAGCGCCCTGGCCGGGCAGGCGGCCACCGACCGGTGGCTGATGTCCGCGGCGCTGGGCGGGCTGGGGCTGTGTCACCTGGCGACCGCCACCGGCCTGCGGGCGGCCGCACCCGCCGGCCGCCTGGTGCTGGCCCTCGGCGGCGCGGCGACCATCCTGGTGGCGGCCCTTCCGGTGCCCCGCGCGGGCGGCTCGACCGCCCACGGGGTGGCCGCCGGGACCGCGTTCCTGGCCCTGGCCCTGTGGCCCGCACTGGCGGCCCGTGCCAACCGGCCCCGACCCGCGCTGCTGTCGCCGCCGATGGCGGTCGCGGGCAGCGCGGCGCTGCTGGCGGCCGTGGGCTGGTTCGCGCTGGAACTCTCCGGCGGCACCCGGGTGGGGCTCTCGGAGCGGATCGCGGCCGGGGCCCAGTCACTCTGGCCCCTCGCCGTCGTGCTGAACGCGCGTCGCCAGTCCGCGGACGGGTGACACCGCCGTCATGATCGCTGGCTGCGGCGGTCCACCGTCGTCGCGGCGACTGTGGAACGCCACGGTCGACGATCTCGATCGTCGACCGCCGGGCCGGTCCGGTGGGCGCGGCCCGGCGCGGGTCATCGACGGGCGCCGGCGCCCACCAGGGCGGCGTGGGCCGGTTCGGCGCCCAGATCGCGCAGCAGGGTCAGCACGGGCTCGACCTTCTCGTACAGCACCAGGACCACGTCCCCGGGGTTGGCCATGGCCAGCGCCGCGTGCAACGCCTCCGGCATCCGCGCCGCCTGCTCGCAGCGGGCCTGTGGCCGGCGCGCCCGCACCTCGCGGCGCACCAACGCGCCGACCTCCCCCGGCATTCGGCCGCGCAGATCGTCGTCGTCGTAGAGGACGATCCGGGAGAAGCCGTCGGCGACCACCTGCGCGGAGGCGGCCAGTAGGTCGTCGCGGCGGTCCCCCGGCAGGGTGACGGCGGCGACGCACCGCTCCGCGCCCCACAGCCGGTGCAGCGTCCGGGTCACCTCGGCCAGCGCGGCCGGATTGTGGGCGTAGTCCACGAACAGGTACACGTCCCCGTGGCGCAGTAACACCCCGCGTCCGGGGTTCACCGCCGCGGGCTCGAAGTTGAGCAGGCGTTCGGCGACCGTGTCGTGCGGGGCGCCCATCGAGCGGGCGGCGGCCGCGGCGGCCAGCGCGTTGGCGGTGGCGTACCCGGCCGCGCCACCGAAGGAGCCGGGCAGATCGGCCACGGGCAGCAGGCGCATCCGTCGGGCTCCCACCGCCTGCACCAGCCACCCCTCCTCCAGCAGGTACGCGGTGCCACCGCCGGCCAGGTGCGCGCCGACCACCGGGTTGTTGGCCTGCAGGCTGAACCAGACCAGCCGCTTGCGAGCGGCGCGGACCCTGGGGCGGCCGGCGATCTGGCGTACCCAGGGGTCGTCGGCGTTGAGGACCAGCGTTCCGCCGTCGCGCACCCGCTCGGCGACGATGGCCTTGACGTCGGCCACGTCCTCGACGGTGTGCAGGCCGTCCTGACCGAGGTGGTCGGCGGTGATGTTGGTGACCACGCCGACGTCGGTCCAGTCGTAGCCCAGCCCGCGCCGCAGGATCCCGCCGCGGGCCGTCTCCAGCACCGCGACCTGCACCGCCGGGTCGCCCAGCACCAGCTGCGCCGAGCGTGGACCGGTGGCGTCCGCGTGCTGGATCATGCGGCCACCGATCCGCACACCGTCGGTGGTGGTCAGTCCCACCCGCAGCCCGCCCCCCTCCAGCAGATGCGCGGTGAGCCGGGCGACGGTGGTCTTGCCGTTCGTGCCGGTGACCGCCGCGGTCGGGATCCGCCCGTCCGCGCCGGCCGGGAAGAGCGCCTGCACGATCGCCTCGCCGACGTCATGGCGGCGGCCCTGGTCGGGGGCGAGGTGCATCCGCAGCCCGGGGGCGGCGTTCAGCTCGATCACCCCGGCGGTGACGGTTTGCGCCCCGGTCGACGGCGGCAGCGGGGCGGCGATGTCGGGCAGCCGCAGGTCGATTCCGGCGATGTCGAGGCCGACCAGGTTCGCCACCCGGACGCAGAGGTCCGCCACGTCGCGGTGCATCCGGTCGGTGACGTCACGACTCGTGCCGCCGGTGGACAGGTTCGCGTTGTCGCGCAGCCACACCGTCTGCGCGAGGGCGGCCACGGTGTCCAGCGTGCAGCCCTGCCGGTCCAGCGCCGCCCGGGCGAGATCATCTATGTGCAGCCTGGTCAGGACCCGATCGTAGCCCGCACCGCGCCGCGGATCGGCGTTGACCAGCGCGAGCAGCTCGGCCACCGTGCTGGTGCCGTCCCCGACGACGTGGGCCGGGATCCGTTCCGCGGCGGCGACCACCCGCCCACCGACGACCAGCAGCCGGTAGTCGCGGCCGGGCAACTGCCGTTCGACGACCACCTCACCGCCGGCGGCGGTGAACGCCGCGCGCACCTCGTCGGCGCTGCCCAGGTCCAGGTAGACGTGCTCGCCCTGCCGGCCGTGCCGGGGCTTGACCACGACCGGCGGGCCGAGGATGGTCAGCAGGTCGAGCGCCTCCTGGACGGTCTTCGCGGCGCCGCCGGGTGGCACCGGCACCCCGGCGTCGGCCAGCAGTCGCCGGGTCACCTCCTTGTCGGCGGCGATGTCCACCGCGACGGCGCTGGTCTGCTCGGTCATCGCGGCCCAGGCCAGCCGCCGGCGGTTGCCGTGGCCCAGGCGCAGCAGGCTGAGGTCGCCCATCCGTTCCACCGGGATTCCCCGCCGGCGGGCCGCGGCGATGATCGAGCCGGTACTCGGGCCGGGCATCTCGCGGTCGAAGGTCGCCCGCAGCGCGCTCAGGCGTTCGTCGCGCGCGTCGGCCACCGCCTCGCCCGCGGCCACCCCGGTGACCAGGTCGACCGCCGCCTCCAGCAGACCCCGGGGTACGGCGCACTCGGCCGGCTCGTCACGCGGGCACTCCAGGATCACGTCGTACTGGCCGGGTTCGTCCACCGGCACCGTTCTGCCGAAGCTGACGTCCCTGCCGATCAGCTGGGACAGCTCGATCGCCACGTGCTCGGTGACGTGACCGAAGTAGGTGCCCGCGCGCAACCGGCTGGTGAATCCCCCGGGCGCTCCCTTGGCGCAGTGGTGTTCCGCCAGCCCCGGCAGGGTGCGCAGCAGGCGCTCGGTGAATCCGGCGATGTCGCTGGTTTCCCGGCCGGCGAGTTCGTCGAGGCGTAGCCGGGCCACCAGCACCGGGCGGGACAGGTACACATTGGGGCCCCGCAGTCGGCGACTCCGCATGATCTTCATGGCGCTCTCCCTCGGTCCCCGGTGCCGACCGGCTCGTCGGTGCTCGACGGACACCGGCCGGTCAGTTCGAACGTGAAACCCGCCGGCAGTACGTGGATCCGGGCGTTCGTCAGCGCGATCGCCCGGTCGTCATCGGCGGGGATCCGGATCATGTCCGCCAGGCCGGCGTCGATCACCGTGACGGAACCGCTGCCGATCACCTCGAACCGGCCGGCCTCGACGACGATGGCGGTGTCCTCGTCGATTCCCAGGCCCAGTTCGTGCGGGTAGAGCGCGACGGCGGTGAGCAGACGGTTGAGCCGACCGCGTTCGGCGAAGTGCATGTCGATGACCACTCCCGGGAGGAACTCCAGCCCGGCACCGGTATGCACGCTGGACGGGGTGACTCCGACCTCGTCCCCGCCGACGATCATCGTGCTGGACATCATGGCCGCGCCCGCGCTGGTGCCGCCCAGTACGAGGCCGTCGGCGAGCAGCGTGTGCAGCTGCGAGTCGACCCGCGTGCCGCCGATGACGGTGGTGATGCGCCGCTGGTCGCCGCCGGTGAAGAAGACGCCGGTCGCCCGCCGCAGCAGGCTCACCGCCTCGTCGCCGTTGGCCTGTTCCCGGTCGACCAGGCGCAGCGCCCGCACGGTGGTGGCGCCGCAGCGTTGGAACGCCGCCGCGTACGCCCTCTCCAGCACGTCTGGCTCGCTGCTGGCGGTGGCGATGATGAGCAGGTCGGCCTCGGCCCCGCCGGCCAGTTCGACGAAGCGACCGAGGATGCCGCTGCCGTCGCGCTCTCGGCATTCCGCCCCACCGATGACCACGAGGCGGCCGGCGCCGTACCTGCCCCGCCTGGCCCCCACCCGGCGCTCCCCTCCGCGGCCGCCCGCCACCGTCGGTGTCGACGTCGTGGACCGACCACGGCGCTGTGTCCCACGCTAAAGGCTGCAAAACCGAAACATGGGCTTAACCTCGCATTTCACGCGGTCCGGACGCGGCAGGCGTCCGCGTCCGGTGGTTACCGGCGGCGGGCGCCGGGACCCGGGAGGGGCACCACGTCGCGGTACGACGTCACGGCGTGCCCCGCCGCGCAGTGCAGTTCGGTGTGCACGTCCGCGCCGCAGTCGCGGTGCACCGTGCGCAGCGGCGGCCCGTCGGGGTCGGCCAGGTAGCGGTCACCCCATTCGCGGACCGCGATCAGGACCGGATACAGGTCGAAGCCCCGCTCGGTGAGCCGGTACTCGTGGCGGACCCGCGCCCCCGGCTCCCGGTACGGCTCCCGGCGCAGCAACCCGTGCCGGACCAGGAGGGCGAGCCGGTTGGCCAGCACCTGGCGGGGGATGCCGGTGCGGTCGCGCATGTCGTCGAAGCGCCGCACGCCGCTGAAGACCTCGCGGAAGACCACCACGGTCCACTTCTCGCCCAGGATCGCCATGGCGCGGCCGATCGTGCAGCTGTCGACGGACCACTGGAGGGCGGCGGGTTCCATGGCCCCAGGCTAGGTCTTCTTGACAGACGCAGCAACCGCGTGCCAGCCTGCGTCCATGACGCAGACTCAGCCAATGACGCGGACCCGCACGTTCAGCTGGACCGACCCCGCCCGGATCGCCGAGCAGCTCGGCCGGCGCGGTGGCCTGGACCTGCTGCGCGCGATGTGCGCCGGGGAGCTGCCCGCCCCGCCGATCATGCACACGCTGGACCTGGGGCGGATGGAGGTCGACGAGGGCCGCGTCGTGGTCTATCTCGATCCGCGGGAGTTCCATTACAACCCGCTCGGCACGGTGCACGGCGGGGTGCTCTCCACGCTGCTCGACACCGCCGCGGCCTGCGCGGTGCACACCACCCTGCCCGCGGGGACCGGCTACACCTCACTGGACCTCAACGTCAAATTCCTGCGCCCGGTGACCGTCGATTCAGGAGAGCTGCGATGCGAGGGCAGCGTGCTCAGTCGGGGCCGGCGCACCGCGCTGGCCGAGGCCCGGCTCACCGACGGATCGGGGCGGCTGGCCGCCCACGCCACCTCCAGCTGCCTGCTGTTCGACCTGCCCGGCTGACCGCCGGGCCGACCGGCCGGCGGGTCAGACGGACAGGAGTTGACGCAGCGACTCGTCGCGCAGGTCGTCACGGTCGCCGGTACGGGCCACCTCGCCCGCGTCCAGGATCACGAACCGGTCGGCCAACCGCAGCGCCAGGTCCAGGTACTGCTCCACCAGCAGGATCGCCAGTCCGGCCTGGGTGTGCAACCGGTGGATGGCGTCCTCGATCTCCAGGATGATGGACGGCTGGATGCCCTCGGTCGGCTCGTCCAGCAACAGCATCCGCGGCCGGGTGACCAACGAGCGGGCGATCGCGAGCTGCTGTTGCTGCCCGCCGGAGAGGAACCCGGCCCGGCGCTTGAGCAGCGGCGGCAACGCCGGGAAGAGATCCAGCGCCTCGTCGACCGCCGACCGGTCGGCCTTCGCCGCCGCCTCCATCGCCACCTGCAGGTTCTCCCAGACGGTCAGCTGCGGGAAGGTCTCGTGACCCTGCGGTACGTAACCCAGCCCGGCCCGGACCCGCTCGTGGGTGGGCACCCGGGTGATGTCCCGGCCGTCGAAGGTGACCCGGCCCGAACGCACCGGCAGCACACCCATGGCCGCCTTCAGCAGGGTGGTCTTGCCGACGCCGTTGCGTCCCATCACACACACCAGCGAGCCGGGCGCGACGTGCACATCCACCCCGAAGAGCACCTGCGCCCGCCCGTACGCCACGTCCAGCGACCGCACCGTGAGCATCTACACCGCCTCCTGAGCCAACTCGGCCCCCTCGTCGCGCGATCGTCCAAGGTAGACCTGCTGGACCCGCGGGTCGGCCTGCACCCGCGCCACCGTGCCCTCACACAGCAACCGCCCCTCGTGGAGCACGGTCACCGTGCTGGCGAAGCGGCGCAGGAAGTCCATGTCGTGCTCCACCACCACCACCGTGTGGTCGCGGGCGATCCGGCGCAGCAACTCACCGGTGCGGTCCCGCTCCGAGCGGCTCATCCCGGCCACCGGCTCGTCGAGCAGCAGCAGCCGGGGTCGCTGGGCGATCAGCATGCCGATCTCCAGCCACTGCCGCTGCCCGTGTGACAACACCCCGGCCGGCCGGTCGGCCAACGCGGTGAGGCCGGTGGTCTCCAGGGCCGCCCCGACCTCCGGCAGGACCCCGCGCCCGGTACGCAGCAGGCTCAGGAACGGCCGCCGGAAGGTGGCCGCCAGGTCGATGTTCTCGGCGACCGTGAGCCGGTCGAAGACCACCGACGTCTGGAAGGTACGCCCGATCCCGGCGCGCACGATCTGGTGCTCGCGCCGGCCCACCAACTCCTGACCGTCGAAGCGCACGCTGCCGGCGTACGGCTTGGTCAGGCCGGTGATCACATCGATCAGGGTGGTCTTGCCGGCACCGTTCGGGCCGATGACGAACCGCAGCTCGCCCCGCTCGACGGTGAAGTCCAGCTCCTTGAGGGCCCGGAACCCGTCGAAGCGCACGTCGATCCCGCGAACCCGCAACAGCTCGCTCGCCGTCATGACCGACCACCCGGGCACATGCCCTCGCGGCCCTCGCTACGCTCGGTGCACTCGGTCATGACCGACCACCCGGGCACATGCCCTCGCGGCCCTCGCTACGCTCGGTGCACTCGGTCATGACGGTACTCCCTGGGTCTCGGGGGTGCGGACCACCGGGACGAGCGCCGCCGGCGTCGGGGCCGGCGGTGGCCGTCGGCGGTGGCGCAGCCGTCCGGCGG
>DASVVF010000716.1:0-6011 GCA_036386695.1 Catenuloplanes sp.
ATCGTGGTCACGGGCATCGCCGCGGACGTCGCCGTCCGCACCGGCCACGCCGACGCGCAGAACGCGGCCATCGACTACTACACCCTGATCACCGAGATCGACCCCGACCAGGGAAGCCTGGCCCACCAGCGGCGGCTGCTGCTGGCCGTCGGACTCGTCACCGCCACCGTCTACCACACCGACTGCCACGCCGGACGCGCACAACTCGACGCCCTGCGCGCATCTCTGGCCGCCGGACCGGACTGGCCCGCCGGCCTGGCGATGATCACCCACGCCGCGAGCGCCGCGCAGCAGCTCTGCCAAGGCCAGCGGGCAGCATCCGGCGGCGGCGACCGGCCGCCGCCGATGCCCGGCGGACTGCTGCACCCCGACGTGCACCACCCCGCGCCCCACTACCTCGCCGACCGCCTCACCGCGCACCCACCCATTCACAGCCACGACCAGCCGGCCAAGGCTGCCAACCCCGACACGGGCGCCGCCGACCTGGCGTCGACCGCGGCAGAACCCCTCGGCCGTCGGCGGCGGCCCCACCGGAAGGCAACCCTCGATGAATGAACCGTCCAGCGGCATCCGGACCTACGGGTACCTGATCTGCACCGAATGCCGCCTCAGTGTCCTGCTCGGCGCGACCACCGCCGGACCCGACATGACCCTCGGCGCGATCACCGAGGCCGCGTACCGTCCGCCCTGGCGAACCAGTCCGCTCAGCATCGAACTCGCTCTGGCGATCTGGCGGCTGGTCACTGACCACGCCGCACACGTCTTGCGCGTCGTCGCGGAATGCTGGCCGGAGTTCGACACGTACGCCACCGTTGCCCTCGCCGGGGTGTACCCCACCCTGCCACCCGGCAGGCCGGCGTATCTGGTCACGGACATCACGTACCAGGCATACACACTGGACTGGCCATACCGCCCCGCCGTGGAAGGCTTCCGCGGCGCGACCCCGGCGCCAGGCCGGCTCACACGCCAAGGCGACGGTGCTGCCACCGCGGTGAACCTAGTCTGCCTGCCCTGCCGCATCGCCGTCGACCTCGGCGACACCACCATCCAACCCGACGGCACCGCCACCGCGTTCACCTTCGGGCCGACCGGCGGTTTACACAGCTGCTCCGACGACACCGCCACGACGGCGCTGCTACGGATGCTGATCGACCACGCCGGGCACGACCTCCTCGTCATCCCACTCGACTCGTTCACCTACGACCACTACATCGCCGACGAATGGGTTCTACACATCCATCGCGACGCCGACCACGTCGAACACCGCGGCGAGATCACCTGGGCCCAGTACATCGACGGATGGCCCGACGCCCCGATCCGCCCCCGGCACATCGGCATCACCCCGATCGCCCGACGCTCCTGCGCCGCCGGCGGCCGTATCCACCACGACTGCCACCACCCGCACCCACCACACCCGCTCGACCACGGCGAAACCCGACCCGATCGCCGCCCGACCGACGACCAGGGATGGCTGCGCACGCGGTGGCTGAGGGCCGCCACCCCCACGGACGGCTACCGGCCCAGCCCACCCAGGATGTCACGCCTACCGGGCAAGGAATCATGACGGACGATCTGCTGCATCAGCGTGCCGATGCACGGCGCGACATGATCACGTTCAGTGCGGTGGTCGTCGGTGCTTCTGCCGGCGGCACCTCACGAGCGATGGCTGGCGACCGCCGGCGGTTCCCCCGCACACACCACCGCAGCATCGCCATCACCGCCGCCCGTCCGGCTGGCCTTCAGGTTTCTGGTGCCGTGCGACCAGCGCGGCCGATGTCATGACGGCCGGGCTCGGACCGACAAACGCCCGTAGGCGCCTGCGCACCAAGCTTCGCCAACTCCGGGAAGCCGTGAACTACTCCCTGGACGACGTGCGTAAACACATGGAGTGGTCCCTATCCAAATTGATCCGCGTGGAAAACGGGGCGGTCGGCCTCTCGACGAACGACCTCAAGATCCTTCTCGACCTCTACGGCGCGCGCGACGAAGCCATGGTGTCCCACCTCGTTGAACTGAGTCGGCTGTCCCGGCAACGCCATTGGGCGAGCAAATATCGCCCGCATATTTCCCAAGTGCACCTGGACGTCATCGGCTACGAAGACGACGCCCGGCAGATCAAGCAGTTCAGCCCGGTCGCAGTCCCCACGCTCCTGCAGACGGAGGCGTACGCGAGTGCACTGGTAACCGCGGCGCCGATACGGCCAGCCACACCTGACGAAACGACGTCCTTAGTGAAGCTGCGGCTGGCTCGCCAGGCGCGGGTGTTGCAGGCGACGACCCCGGTGTCTCTCACCGTCGTCATGGACGAGGCCGCGCTCCTGCGACCCATTGGCGGGCCGGGAATTATGCGGCAACAGCTAGATCACCTCTTGGCCGCGAGCGGCCTTGCCAACATCCGCATATTGATTATCCCGCTGTCGGTGGTGACGCACCCCGGGTTAATCGAGCCATTCTGCCTAATTGAGTTCACCTCTGATGACGACCCGGACCTGACATATCTGGAGCACGCGGCGAACGGAGTTTCCCTCGTCGAGGCTTCTGCCGACGTTGAGGCATACCAGTGCGCTTTCGGGCGGCTCCTACATTTCGTGATGCCAGACGGCGACGTACCACAGTATTTGTGCGCGCTTCGCGCGCGGCTGCCTCAAGGCGTCCACGCACCGCCGTAATAACGCTGTTCAACTGCCCGGAGCGGACGAACCTCCCGGGTGCCGCTACGTGTTGTTTGATTCCGCGCCACAGGGCCTTGTCAACGCTCACCTACTAGACCGCGGAGGACTTCGTCACTATGGCTACTCGACTATCAGCCACCCCAACGCTACTTCTGCGCACCCCCACGATCGTCCCCGCGACGGTGATGGCCGTCGGCTGCACCACCCGGGACGACCCTCTGCACGCCGGCCCCGGGCGCACCCGTCATGCGGCCGACCGGAGGGCGCTGGCGAACCCGCCGATGTTCGGTGACGGACTGCCTGTGGGTGCACCCGACGCCACACCGGTCAGCGGCGCGGTGCGGTTCATCGGCTCGGACTTGGTGGTCGTGTGGTGCCACACGCCGCGCTAGGGAGTGAGTCGGGCCGCAACGAGGTGCTGTGCGCTCTGTTGGCACAGCTCGGCTGGTCGGTCTCGGGGTTCGCCCGACGGGTCCGTGAGCGCTGTCAGGCTATCGGGACGCCGCGGTCGGTCAGCCCGAGCACGGTCTCGCGCTGGTGCGCTGGCTCGGTGCCTGGTCCCGAGTTGGTCGGCCCGGCCTGCTTGGTGCTGTCCGTGGCGCTGCGGCGGCGGGTCGCGCCGGAGAGCTTGGGGTGGCCGGGTGAGAGCGCGGACGTCGTGGGGGACGCCCTGGAGTACGGGGATCTCCAGCACGCCGTGCGGGTGCTGCCGAAGCTGTGGCAGCTTGACTCAGTGTCGGGGCGCGCCGCAGTGCGCAGGATGTCGTTCGTGGGCGCCCTGGCCCCCGCGTTGCACGAGGCGCTGGTGATGTTGCCCGATGCGGAAACCACTGGGACGGGTCGCCAGCGGGTCTCGGCAGCTGATGTCGAACTGCTGGAGTTGCACACTGACCTGTACGGGCGGTTGGATGCCCGGCACGGCGGCGGCCGGTTCCGCAGCGTGTTCGCGGCCTTCCTGGATATGCACGCGACGCCGCTGTTGCACGGGGCGTTCTCCGCTCGTCGCGGCCGACTGCTCTACGGCAGCGTCGCGGACGCGGTGCTCGCTCTGGCGAGCATGGCCTATGACGATCAGCTCCCGGGGCTTGCTCAGCGCTACGACCTGCAGGCGATCCGGCTGGCTCAGGCGGTCGGCGACCGGGGTCGTCTGGCGCGCGGGTACATCCACCAGGCGCGGTTGGCCGCGGCGCGCGGTGAGCACGGCGACGTGCTGACCCATGCGCGTAGCGCCGTGTTCGCCGCTGTCACCGCGCCCGCCCTGGTGAGGTCGTATGCGGCCATCACCGAGGCCAGGGCGTGGGCGCTCAACGGGAATCCGGAGCAGACCCTGGCGGCAGTGGGCCGATCCCGCGATGCGTTCGAGCGCGCCAGCGCGGGGACGAGTCCTCGGTGGCTGTTGTGGCTTGACCGGCCCGAGCTGGAGGGCCAGGCCGCGTGGGCGTTGACGATGGCCGGCCTGGTCGTGCCGGGGACGCGGGCGTTGCACGCGGCCCTGGACATGCCGGCGGAGCGGACCCGCGACAGTGTTGAGCTGCTCATTACCGGCGTAGAACTCGCGCGTCTGCGGGGTGACGATGCTGAGCGGGCGGCGCTGATGAAGCGCGCTGTCGAGGCTTCGCGGCACCTCAAGAGCCGGCGCCTCGCCGACCGCCTCGCTCGGGCCGGCGAAGGCCATCCGTTGCATGATTTCTAGCGCTGCGGCCCTTCGACGGTCTGCTTTGGCGGCCCGTCACCACGGTGCTGCGCAGAATCCCGGGCCGGTCGTGGGTGGCTGCATCATCGGTCGGCGGCTTCGCGCGGCCAGCTGATCCTGGCACGGACGTCGAAGGGTTCGCGCGCTCGAGCGGGCGGACTGTCCGGCCGGGTGCCGATGTAGAGCCAGCCCAGGAGGCGCTCGTCGCTGTTGAGGCCGAGGCGCTTGAGGACCGGCGGGGCCTCGACTGCTGAACCGGTGCGCCAGATGGCGCCCCAACCACCGCTGTGCAGCAGGAGCAACAGCGTCTGCACCATGGCCGCCACTGCGGCCAGCTGCTCCCATTCGGGCACGGTCGGGTGGTCGAGGTCCGGGCGGAACACGATGGACACGAGTAGTGGCGCCCTCATGGGTTTTGCGGCCTCTCGGCGCGCTTGCTCGGGATCCGGTGCGGCTTCGCGGAGGGCTTCGCCCAGCAGCGCCCGGTCCTCGCCTTCGAGGGCGATCAGCCGCCAGGGCCGGATCCGGCCGTGGTCGGGTGCGGTGGCGGCGGCCTGGACGAGTTGGAGGAGTTCCTCGCGCCCGGGCGCGGGGACGGTGAGCCTCGTGGTGCTGCGCCGGGTGAGGACCGCTTCAAGGACGGGATTGTGGGTCATCATGCCGCCTTCCGTTCATCCGGTGCTGCGAGGTCAAAATGGGTTGCCTCATGCGGCGGCGGGGCGGGTGACATTCGTGGATCGCCGGCGCTGAGGCGTTTGAGCAGCGGGGTGGTGGCTGCGGTGGTCACCACGGCCATAAGGACCAGGATGGTGAACATCTGTGGGGTGATGACGCCGATCTGGCGGCCGATTCCGAGGACGACGAGTTCCGTCACGCCGCGGCAGTTCATCAGCGTGCCGATGGTTGCTGCCCACCGCCAGTCGGCCCCAGTGAGTCGGGCAGCTCCTGCGGCGCCACCCCATTTGCCGATGACGGCAACGGCCAGGATTGCCAGGGCCCACCCCCACTGGCCGGAGGGCAGGTCGACGATGTTGGTGTGCAGACCCGTGTTGGCGAAGTAGAGGGGCAGCAGGACGGGGACGAAAACGGCGCGGATGCGGGCGGCGCTGCGCTCGATGGGCGTAATCCCGCGGGGAGTGACCGCTCCGAACAGGAACGCGCCGAACGCCGGGTGGATGCCGATCTGGTCGGTGGCGTACGCGGTCAGACACAGCCCGGCGAACAGCATCACCAGTACGAGGTCGTCGGAGCTGCGCCCGGCGCGTTGCAACAGCTTGCGTAGGGCGGGACGTAGCAGGGTGAGCGCTATTGCGAGGGCGACGGTCAAGCCGGCGGCGGTGAGGGCGGACAGCGGGGTGGCGGTGGTGCACAGCGCGACGACGACGGTGAGCAGGCACCAGGCGATGGCGTCGTTGGCCGCCGCGCAGGCCATCACGAAGGCGCCGAGGTGGGTGGTCTGCAGGTTGCGGTCGGCGAGGATGCGGGCCAGCACGGGGAAGGCGGTGATGCTCAGCGCGACCGCGACGAACAGGACGAACGGCAACCGTCCCACGCCCTGCGGGGCCATCTGCGGGTACATCGCCAGGGCCAGTGCGGCGCCGAGGGTCAGCGGTAGCAGGACGCTGCCGAGGCTGACGCTGACGACG
>DASVVF010000717.1:0-2005 GCA_036386695.1 Catenuloplanes sp.
CGCCCACGCGCGGGCTGACTCACACCACCACCATCGCCGTACCGCATACCACCAGCACAACCGACACCAACCGAAACCGTCGATCCCCCAAAAGAGTCACTCATAGACCGATCCAGACCTCGACCCCGAAAGGTGTCTAGATGGTTTCCAGCTCGACGTCCGCGTCGATGCGGGTCAATCGGCCCGGGTCGGCGGTCAGGATGAGCCAGCCGCGCTGCCGGGCGGCGTGCACGGTGAGCGCGGCCGCGGCGTCGAACACGCCGGCGTGATTGAGCAGGTCGACGGCGGCCGCCGTGTCGGCTGCGGTGGGCGCCGCGATGAGCACCTGGGGGTGCTCGACGAGCAGCTGCAGCAGCACGCCGGCGGTGCGGGGGAACAGTGTCTCGACCTCGGTGCGGGCCAGTTCGGGAACCCAGATGGTCATGCCCAGAGCCGGCGCGACGCCCAGCCAGGACTCAACGGTCAGGTTGCCGTGGATGAGGGCGGCCAGTGCGGAGGGGTCGAGGATCCGACCGCCGATCACGACGCTTCGGCGACGGGGAACAGGTTGCGGGCGACGTCGTCGCCGGGCCACTCGGCGCCGGCCTTCGCGTAAACGCTCTTGTAGTGCTCCAGCGTCGGGGTGGCGCCGGTGGCCGCGAAGAACGCTCGGGTGACCCGGTCGGCACGCTGGACGTCGGTCTCCGAGGCGTCGGCCGACACCTTGGGTGGGGTGACGTCGGCGACGCGGCGCCCGTCGGCGGCGACCAGGCGCACGACCTCGCCGGCCGCGGCGCGGTTGACGGCCTCGGACAGGGCGCCGGGGTCGTCGGCGGGCAGCTCGTGCGCGCTGGTCATGGGCTCAGGGTACGCGCCGGCCGGCCCGGCGTCGTCACGCTGAGCAGGCATTCGTGGGGTGCGGGCGGGGATCATGTCGGCGACTCCTTGAGGTATTCGGCCAGCTTGTACGCCGGGGACCGGTCGAGGCGTTGCCCGCCGCGGTCGTAGCGGCGGGTTGTGCGCGGGTCGGCGTGGTTCAGGGCGTCCTGGATGTCCTCCAGGCGGTCGCCGGCGACACGGGACAGGGTGGCGAAGGCGTGCCGCAGGACGTGCGGCGAGAGGGCCACCTTCACCCCGGCCTTCTTGCCGAGCCGGGCGAGCAGTCGCTGCACGGCGCCCCGGTCGAGGCGGCGGCCGGACTCGGTGACGAACAGCGGCCGGCGGCCGGCCTTCGCCCCGGGACTTCCGGCGGGCACCGGGAGCCGGTCGTTGCGCAGGTCGTCGCGGCTGTCCGGGTACGTCGTGAGCTTGTGCGCGGCCGGGGCCGGGATGACGACGACGTGCAGGTCGTCGCCCTTGGTGACGACCCGTAGCATCTGGTGGCCCTTGTCGTAGCCGCGATCCTCGACGTCGGCGCTGATCGCTTCGGACACCCGGATCCCGGTGTAGAACAGCGTGTAGACCAGGGCGGCGGTGCGGGCGGCCTGCGGGCCGGTGTCAGCGTTGGCGGCGGCGAGCAGCCGGTCGACGTCCTCGCGGTCCATCCCGGCCGTGCTGCTCTTGTCGGGCACCTTCGGCTTGCGCTTGCTGTCGATGGCGGCGGGGTTCGCCCGCTCGGTGTGGTCCTCTGCGATCAACCAGGCGTAGAAGGCCGACACCGCGGCGAGGCGGCGGGCCCGGGTCGCAGTCGCCGCCTTGTCGGCTTCCTGAGCACGCAGCCAGGCGTGGGTGTGCAGCCGCTTGGCTTGGGTCAGCGGGTGCACCCCGGCGCTGGCCAGGAACGTCAGCCAGTGCCGCAGGTCGGTGGCGTACGCGGTGCGGGTGTTCGCTGAGCCATACCCGAGCAGCCACTCCCTGAGCAGCTGCTCGACGTGCGGGTCGATCGGGCTTGGTGGATGCTGCCCTCCACGCCGGATCGGCGCGCGTAGCGGGCCTGCCAGCCCTCGCCGGCTTGTTCGGTTCGTGCCGCGGCTTGGGCTTGGTATGCCTCGCGGGGCAGAACGCCGAGCTGCCGGCCGTAGCGTCC
>DASVVF010000718.1:0-1926 GCA_036386695.1 Catenuloplanes sp.
AGGCGCCGCCAGGCGTACGCCTGGCGGCTGACGCGGCCGGGCGCGGCGCTGGTTACGGTGGCGGGATGCGCGGCAGGGTGGGGATCCGGGACCGGTGGCGGTCGCTCGACCGTCGGGTCATCGACGCGGTGATCGCCGCCGTCATGTTCGGTTTCATGACGGTCGAGCTGGTCGCCAAGGAGGTCGTCGCGGGCGAGAACGCCAGCAACGCGTTGGCCTTCATCCTGGCCGGCGCGATCGCGCTGCCGCTGGCCTGGCACCGGCGCCACCCGATGGCCGCGCTGGCCATGGCCACCTGGGCGACGGTGGTGTACGCCCTCGGGCACTTCAACGCGTTCCCCGGGTACGCGTTGTTCTTCCTGTTGTTCGGCATCAGCCTGCACTCCGACCGCAGGCGCGCCGCGACGGCGCTGGTTGCGGTGGTGGTGGCCATGTCGGTCGCCCTGTGGCTCCAGCCGGCCACCGTGGTGTCCCCGTCCACCTGGGTCGCCACCCTGCTGGCCGTGGCGGTGGCCTGGCTGTCGGGGGAGAACCTGCGCGCGCACCGTGCCCGGGAGGCGGCGCTGCGCGACCGCGCCGAGCGCCTGGAACGCGAGCGTGAGGAACGCGCCCGGCAGGCGGTCAACGAGGAGCGCCTACGGATCGCCCGCGAGCTGCACGACGTCGTCGCGCACGCGATGAGCGTCATCGCGGTGCAGGCCGGGGTGGCCAACCATGTGATCGACAGCCGGCCGGAGCAGGCCCGGCAGGCGCTGGCCACGGTGGAGACGAACACCCGCTCCGCTTTGGTGGAGATGCGCCGACTGCTGGGGGTGCTGCGCCAGGGCGACGAACGGTCGGCCAGCCTGGCGCCGGCGCCGGGGTTGGCCGAGGTGCCGACACTGGTACGCCAACTCGGCGAGGCGGGACTGGCGGTGGACCTGCACACCGACGGGTCGCCGCCCGGTGGCATACCCGACGGGGTGGACCTGTCCGCGTACCGGATCGTCCAGGAGGGGTTGACCAACGTCCTGCGCCACGGTGGCCCCCGGGCCCGGGTGACGATCGGCTACCCGGGTGCGGCCGTGCGGGTGGAGATCTGCGATGACGGGCGGGCGCCCGCCGCCCCGGATCCGGCGACGACCAGGGGCGCCGGCCACGGGCTGATCGGGATGCGGGAGCGGGTCGCCGTCTACGGCGGAACGCTGACCGCGGACCCGCGCCCGGGTGGCGGCTTCCGGCTGGCGGCGACGCTACCCTTCGACGGCCCGGCCGGCGGCCCGCCGGGCAACGGCTCAGCGGGCGGCCCGCCCGTCAACGGCCCGGCGGGCGGCCCGCCCGTCAACGGCCCGGCGGGCTGCCCGCCCGTCAACGGCTCAGCGGGCACGCCGGTCAACGGCGCCGGAGGTACGCGATGATCAGGGTTCTCGTCGCCGACGACCAGGCGCTGGTGCGCGCGGGTTTCGGGGTGCTCATCGAGTCCGCCGAGGACCTGGCGGTGGTCGGGATGGCCGCCAACGGCGCCGAGGCGGTCGAGCTGACCGCCCGGACCAGGCCGGACGTGGTGCTGATGGACATCCGGATGCCGGTGCTGGACGGCCTGCAGGCGACCGCGGAGATCCTCGGTTCTCCCGATGTGGGGCAGACCCGGGTGCTGATGCTCACCACGTTCGACCTGGACGAGTACGTGTTCGGCGCACTCAAGGCCGGCGCCAGCGGCTTCCTGCTCAAGGACACCCCACCGGCCGACCTGCTGGCCGGAATCCGGGTGGTGGCCGCCGGCGACGCGTTGCTGTCGCCCAGCGTCACCCGGCAGCTGATCGAGGACTTCGTGCGCCGGCCGGCGGACAGCCGGCCGGTTCCGCCGTCACTGGAGGCGCTGACCGAACGTGAGGTCGAGGTGCTGACCCTGGTGGCGAAGGGGTTGTCCAACGCCGAGATAGCCGA
>DASVVF010000719.1:0-6947 GCA_036386695.1 Catenuloplanes sp.
TCAAGGTCGAGGAGAACCAGATCCGCCGGGAGGGCGCGATCCTGGACCGCCCCCGCTTCGAGACGATCGCCAAGGAGCTACGGGCCGGCTACGGCTGGGCGTGACGGGCCGCGTCCGCGTGAACAGCGTCAGTCCTGCGCCGGCAACGTGACGAAGTCGATGAGCCGCTCCACCGCGCCGATCAGCGGCGTCTCCACGTCGCGGTAGCTGTCCACCGTCGACAGGATCCGCCGCCACAGCTGGGCCGGCTCGGCCACCCCCAGGGCCGCGCAGACGCCCTCCTTCCACGGCTGACCCGGCGGAATCCGCGGCCACGCCGCGATACCCAGCCGCTGCGGCTTCACCGCCTGCCACACATCCACGTACGGGTGCCCGGTGACCAGGACGTACGGCGAGTTGACCGCCGCCACGATCCGGCTCTCCTTGGATCCCGGCACCAGGTGGTCGACCAGCACCCCGAGGCGGCGCGCCGGGCCGGGCTGGAAGCCGCGTACCTCGTCGGCGAGCGCGTCGATGCCGTCCAGCGGCTCCACCACCACGCCCTCGATGCGCAGGTCGTCGCCCCAGATCCGCTCGACGAGCGCGGCGTCGTGGATGCCCTCCACCCAGATCCGGCTGGCCTTGGCCACCTGCGCGCGGACCCCTTCGACGGCCACCGACCCGGAGGCCGTGCGCCGACGCGTCGCGGGCAGCGGCGCCCGCGCGGCGGGCCGGCGCAACGTCACCACCCGACCCTCGAACAGGAACGCCGCCGGAGCCAGCGGGAAGTTGCGCCGGCGCCCGTGGCGGTCCTCCAGCACGACGGCGCCCAACTCGAAGCCGACCACCGCCCCGCAGAAACCCGAATCGGCGTCCTCGACCACCAGGTCCGGTTCCGCGTCGATCTCCGGCACGGACCTGCGCGCCCGCTTGCCGGCCAGGACATCCTCCCCATACATGACCATCGACGCTAGCCGCCCACCGCCGGCGGGGCACCCCGACGCGCCGGATCACCGGTCCGCGGCAGTCGAGACAAGCGCGGCGGGCAACACGTACCCTTGCCTGCATGTCTCCCGCAGCACGCGCGGCGACCCTCGCGGCGCGCCGGTCCAGCCGATTCGTGGCCTGGGTGCGCGCCTGGCGCGCCGGCCTGGTCCCGTTCGACGAGATCGCCGACGAAATCGCCGGCGACGAGGAGCACCTGGTCGCCGACGCCCCCGGGGCCTGGACGGACGTCTCGCTGCGCACCGCGTTGCCCACCTTCGCCAAGGCGCACCCCGACGACATCCGGCTGGTGCTGCCCGCTCCGGGCGACCCGCGCGGCCTGCCCGGGCCCGGGCCGTTCGCCGGTGCGGCGCTGGTCGCCGGCGAGGCGGTGGTGGCGCCCGGGCTGGGTCTGGTGCCCGAGGTGCGCACCCACACCTCCGGCTCCGGGGTCACCTTCGAGACGGTGTTGTGGCGGGTCTACCCGATCGCCGAGGCCGCCGCGGCCACCCGGGTGACCGAGCCGCACCCCGCCGAGGCCGAAGCCGACCTGGCCACCGCGCTGGCCGAGGCCACCGCACAGCTCACCCGGCTCGACGTGGCCCAGTGGCGCCCGGAGCTGGCCGGCGCGCTCGCCGCGCTGCGCCGCCCGGACAGCGCCACCGACCTGCCGCCCGGATTCGACCCCCGGTCCCGGCGGCTGTACGCCCGGGCCAGCGTGCTGGACCGGGTGCTGGCGCTGGCGGAGCACGCCGCGCCCGGCGGCGCCGTCAACGGCTACGAGGCACAGCAGCGCGACGCCGCGTTGCGCCCGCTGACCACCGCGTGCCGGCGCGCCCTGGTCGCCGCCTGCAACGCCCCTCTGCGCCCCTGACCCACCCCGCCCCGCCCCTGACCCACCCCAGCGGCGGTCAGCTGCCGGCGGTCAGATCTCGCTCATCAGGTCGGCGACCGAGTCCACGATCCGCGACGGGCGGTACGGGTACTTCTCCACATCCGCCCGGGTGCTGATCCCGGTCAGCACCAGGATCGTCTCCAGGCCGGCCTCCAACCCGCACAGGATGTCGGTGTCCATCCGGTCACCGATCATCGCGGTGGTCTCCGAGTGCGCCTTGATCGTGTTGAGCGCGGAGCGCATCATCATCGGGTTGGGCTTGCCGACGAAGTACGGGTCCACCCCGGTCGCCTTCGAGATCATCGCGGCCACCGAGCCGGCCGCCGGCAGCGCCCCCTCGGTCGACGGGCCGGTCGGGTCGGGGTTGGTGCAGATGAACCGGGCCCCGTCGTTGATCAGCCGGATCGCCCTGGTGATCGCCTCGAAGCTGTACGTGCGGGTTTCGCCGAGCACCACGTAGTCCGGGGAGAAGTCGGTCAGCACGTAACCCACCGCGTGCATCGCCGTGGTCAGCCCGGCCTCCCCGATGACGTACGCGGTCCCGCCCGGGCGCTGGTCGGCCAGGAACTGGGCGGTGGCCAGCGCGGCGGTCCACAACGCGTGCTCGGGCACCTCGAAACCCATCCGGGCCAGCCGGGCCTGCAGGTCACGAGGGGTGTAGATGGAATTGTTGGTCAGCACCAGGAAAGGCTTGCCGGAGGACCGCATCCGGTTCACGAACTCGGGTGCCCCGGGCACCGGCTGACCCTCGTGGACGAGCACGCCATCCATGTCGGTCAGCCAGCTCTCGACGGCCTTACGCTCCTTCAAAGCCACTCCTCACGTGGTCGCCGGACAACCCCGGCGACGCGGGTCGGGCCGGCGGCGGACAGCACTGTGTTGGACAGGCATCCCAGACCGGCAGCCTACCCAGGCGGCGTCGGGCGCCCGGGTCGACGCCGCCCAGTCGCTCCACCACCAGCTCACGGACCATGCCGACGAACCGGGGATCCACCCCGGGGGTGGCGGCGCGCGCGTAACCCAGGCCGAGCCCCCGCGCGGTGTCGGCGGCCTCGTTGTCGAGGTCCCAGCAGACCTCCAGATGGTCGGAGACAAACCCGATCGGGCTGACCACGACGTCGGTGACGCCCTTGCCGGCCAGCACCGCCAGGTGGTCGTTGACGTCCGGCTCCAGCCACGGCACCTGTGGCGGCCCGGACCGGCTCTGCCACACCAGGTCCCACGGCAGCTCCGGATCGACCAGCCCGGCGACCAGGGCGGCGGTCTCCTCCAGCTGCGCGGTGTACCGGCCGCCGTCCGGGCCGGCGGTCGCCGCCATCGAGGCGGGGATGGAGTGGGCGGTGAACACCAGCCGGGTGCCGGCCCGCCGGGCCGGGTCGAGCCTGGCCAGCGCCGCGCGCACCGCGTCGGCGTGCGGCTCGACGAAGCCCGGATGGTCGTGGAACTGCCGCAGCTTCTCGATCACCGGCGCGCCCGGCCCAACGGTCGCCCGGGCCCGGGCGATGTCCTCGCGGTACTGCCGGCACGACGAGTAGCCGCCGTACGCGCTGGTCGCGAAGGCCAAAGCATGGGTGACCCCGTCGTCGCGCATCCGCGCCACCGTGTCGGCCAGCATGGGGTGCCAGTTCCGGTTGCCCCAGTACGTCGCCAGGGTGACATCGTGGGCGGCGAAGTCGGCGGTGACCGCCGCCAGCAGCTCGCGGCACTGCTGGTTGATCGGCGACACGCCACCGAAGTGGTGGTAGTGCTCGGCCACCTCGGCGAGCCGTTCGTCGGGGACCCCCCGGCCCCGCACCACGTTGCGCAGGAACGGCATCACCTCGTCGGGGTGCTCGGGACCCCCGAAGGACAGCAGCAGGAACGCGTCATACGCCACCTGTCCATCCTGCCCCGCCGGAGGGCCCAACCCACCACCGACGCGGCCCGTGTAAGCAACGGCACCTTCGACGTTCACCCGGGGGCGACCCGCGATTCACCACCACGGCGCGGGCCCGCAAAGGCCCCCCTTACGCGTCGCCGCGCCACCCGGAAGCCGGGCACCGACCGTGCGAGGGTAAGCGGACGCCCGACATCGAGGTCGGGCGCCGGCGATCAGGAGAACCCGATGGCAGTTACTGTTGACCTGGACAAGGTGCTGGACAAGGCCTACGAGAACAAGTCCCTCGCCGAGCTGGTGAACGCTCCGGTGTCGGCGCTGGCCGGTGTCAGCGAGAACGACGCGAAGCTGCTCGCCGAGGCGTTCAACGTCAAGACCATCGGCGACCTCGGCCGGAACAAGTTCTTCCGGACGGCCACCGCGCTGGTCGACCTCGCCGGCACCGGTAAGTAACGGGCAACCGGTTGACCGCAGGGCGCCTTGTCGTCGCCGACAGCGACGACAAGGCGCCCTTTGCGGTCTGCCCGGGCTCCGGGCGCGGATCGGGTCCGGGCGCGCGGATCCCATGGGCGCCGGGCGGGGCCCGGGAGGCTCAGGCGCCGACGGCGTGGAAGCCGCCGTCGACGTGCACGATCTCACCGGTGGTAGCCGGGAACCAGTCGGACAGCAGCGCCAGGCAGGCCCGGGCGGCCGACTCCTGGTCGTCCAGGTCCCACTTCAGCGGGGCCTTGCGCACCCATTCCTCTTCGAACTGCTCGAAGCCGGGGATCGACCGGGCGGCCATCGTCCGCAGCGGGCCGGCCGCCACCAGGTTGCTGCGGATGCCCTGCTTGCCCAGGTGCACGGCGAGGTAGCGGGACGCCGACTCGAGCCCGGCCTTGGCCACCCCCATCCAGTCGTAGACGGGCCAGGCCACGGTGGCGTCGAAGGTCAGCCCGACGATCGCGCCGCCCGGCCGCATCAACGGCAGGCACGCCGTCGCCAACGACTTGTACGAGAACGTCGACACGTGCAGCGCCGTCGCCACGTCCTCCCACGGCGCGTCGAGGAACCCGCCGCCCAGACAGCTCTGCGGTGCGAAGCCGATGGAGTGCACCACCCCGTCCAGCCCGTCGACGTGCTCACGGACCCGGTCGGCCAGCCCGGCGAGTTGCCCGGGGTCGGTCACGTCGAGCTCGATGACCGGCGCCGGCGAGGGCAACCGCTTGGCGATGCGTTCCACCAGGGACATCCGGCCGAAGCCGGTGAGCACGACCGTCGCCCCGTTCTCCTGGGCCAGCCTGGCCACCGAGAACGCGATGGACGCGTCGGTGATGACTCCGGTGACCAGCAGCCGCTTACCGGCGAGCAATCCAGACACTTGTCGTTCTCCTCCAGCGAGAGATCAGTGGGCCCGGCTGCCCGGGATCAGTGGCCCATGCCCAGACCGCCGTCGACCGGGATGACCGCGCCGCTGACGTAACCGGCGCCGTCGCCGGCCAGCCAGGTCGCCACCCCGGCGACCTCGTCGGCAGCGGCGAACCGCCCGGCCGGGATGGCCTTGAGGTAGTCGGCGCGCAGGTTGTCCGGCAGCGCGGCGGTCATATCGGTGTCGACGAAGCCCGGCGCCACCACGTTCGCGGTGATGTTACGGCTGCCCAGCTCGCGGGTGATGGAGCGGGCGACGCCGACCAGCCCGGCCTTGCTGGCGGCGTAGTTGACCTGCCCCACCCCGCCGAACAGCCCGACCACCGAGGAGATGAAGATCATGCGGCCCCATTTGGCCCGCAGCATCTTCGGGCTGGCCCGCCGGGCGCACCGGAACGCGCCGGTCAGGTTGGTGTCCAGGACCCGGGTGAACTGCTCCTCCGACATCCGCAGCAGCAGTGTGTCGTCGGTGATCCCGGCGTTGGCGACGAGCACCTCGACCGGGCCGAGTTCGGCCTCCACGGCGGTGAACGCCGCGTCCACGGACGCGGTGTCGGTCACATCGCAGGGCACCGCGAACAGCCCGTCGGGGGCGCCGCTGCTGCGATGGGTCACGGCGACCCGGTCGCCCTGCTTGGCGAAGGCCTGCGCGATCGCCAGGCCGATACCGCGGTTGCCGCCGGTCACCAGCACGGTGCGGGCCACGGGTCCCCCTTCGTCGTCTTCGTCGTCGAACGGATGCGGTTGGTCACCACCGGACGCGAGGTCCGTAAGGAGACTAGGCGTTACCGGCAGGTCACCGGCAGACCGGGGGGTGCGCCACGCCGACCGGTCAACCGGTGGGACGTGGGCACCGCCCGGGAGGTACGATCCTCAGCGTTTGTGGTTCCGGCCGACTCCAGGGAGGTGATCGCTGTGCGAGATAGCGATCCTCCCAGTCGTGGCCGGGCCGCCCGTCAGCTGTCCTGAGCGCTGACAGTCGAACCCGCTCCCCCACCACCGGTAGGCGTCCGACCAGGTCGGGCGAACGTCCGGTGTGTGCCGTGTGGCCCGCGGCCGTGCGGGGAGCGTGCCCGGTCGCGACATCCGTGTGCGCCAGTCCCCTCGCCCGCGCCGCCGCCACCGGAGTGTCACCGATGAACCGTTACGCCGCCCCGTTGGGCTTCACCCTCGCCGCGATCTGGGTCGTGGTGCTGTTCGTCCTGGTCAGCAGCACCACCTGAGCCCAGGCCCAGGCCGACCGGTTCACGGCAGCCGGGAGGTCCACAGCAGACTCATCGCCGCCGCCGCCAGGCCCAGCAGCAGCGCGGCCCCGGCGTACCACTGCGTCACCTCGCGCGCCGTGATGCGATGGCCGATCGAGCTGCCCATGTCCTCGTACACCTGCTTGAGCTCGGTGACCGACGCCGCCTCGTAGAAGAACCCCTTGGTGGTCTCGGCCAGCCGCTGCAGCGAAACCCGGTCCACCGGCACCGGCTGCAGCTTCCCGCCGATGTCGACCGTGCCGGCGTCGGTGCCGAACGCGATCGTGGAGACCGGCACGTTGGCCGCGGACGCGGTTGACGCGGCCTCCTCGATCGGCCGCCCGGAGGTGCGGTAGCCGTCGGAGAGCAGCACGATGCGGGCCGGTGGCAGTTCGTCGGCGCCGTCGGAGGGCACCGACCGGATCGCCTCCAGGCAGCTGAACACCGCCTCACCGGTCGCGGTGGCCTCGGCCAGGGTCAGCCCGTCGATGGCCGCCGTGACCGCGCCCCGGTCCTTGGTCGGCGGAACCAGCACATTGGCCGACTTGGCGAACGCCACCAG
>DASVVF010000720.1:0-12798 GCA_036386695.1 Catenuloplanes sp.
GACCACCCGGTCCTCGGTGGCGCCGACCGGCAACTCGACCAGGGCGGCGGGCCGGGCCAGGCCGGCGGCGTCGGGCGGGTGCGGCCCGTCCGGGCACTGGGTGTCGGGGGCGGCCGGGTCGCAACCGAAGCGGCAGCCGCGCACCACGTCGACCGGCGGCAGCAGGGCGGCCAGCGCCCGCACGATGGTCGACTTGGCGGTGCCCTTCTCGCCGCGCACCAGCACCCCGCCGACGGCCGGCGAGACGGCGGTGACGAGCAGGGCGAGTCGCAGCTCGGCCAGGCCGACCACGGCAGAGAACGGGTACGGCGGGCTCATGGCCCAGTCAGGCGCGACGGCATGCGCAGATCCCTCCCGCGGGTGTCCACGCCCGCGTGTCGCTCGGGTGGTGCGAGCGGCCGGAGTCTCCTGGCTCCCGGATCGACGCTGGCCCTCGGCCTTCCCACCGGTGTGGTGGTGGCCTACTGCTGAGGGTTCGCTCCCCGGTCACAGTGGCGGGACCGTCCCGGATTCGCACCGGGTTCCTCCGCTACCGCTCGCCCGACATGCTGACCTACCCGGGCGACTTTCGTCAAACCCGACCGGCGGCCGGTGGCAGGCTCGTCACCTGGGTGCCCGCCCAGACCAGCAGCGGGCACGGCCCCTCCGGTAGGCACTGGGCGCACCGGCCGGTCGCCCGGTCCGGGTGCGGCTCCTCGGCGTGCTGGGCCACCACCCGGCGGGCCACCCAGACGACGAAGTCGGGCGTCAGTGCCCCCTCGTCGGCCGACGTCACGGCCGGCCGCCGTTGCCCCGGAACCGCTGCGCCGGCGTCATCAACGGCCGCTCGGTGACGTTGGGCAGCGGTGTGGTGGGGCCGTCCCAGTCCGGGCCCGCGTTGCCGCGGGCGAGGTCCAGCAGGCGCTGCTGGGCAGCCCGGTGTTCAGCCAGCTGCGCCGCTTGTGCGGTCTCAGCGGCTCGATGCTTGATGCGCGCCCGACGGCGCATCCACGGTAACCATCCCCATCGCATGACTCGATCGTCATGCCGGGATCACTCCAGGTGAATGCCCCGGTTGTCCGCGCGGGGCCCACAGTGTCCGCTGTTGGCGGACACTGTCACGGCGGAGATGGCCCGGGCCGGTACGCCTCGTACACGTCCTGCAGATCCGCCGCCTCCGCTATGCCGGTACGTCCCACGCTGTTGACGACCTCGGTGGCCCGCCACCAGTTCGACGGCACGACCCGCCCCGACTCGATCGCCGTGATGGTCACGGCGGCGGCCTCGTCGGGCTGGTCAGCCGCGAGCAACGCCAGCGCCAGATCCAACCGCGCCGAGGCGGCCCGCCGGGGCCGGCCCACCGCGCCGTCACCAGCGTCAAGCTCGGCGACGACATCCCGGGCATACTGCTCAGCCGCCGGATCACCCGCCCACGCCAGCGTCGTAGCGACGTACGCCAGGGCCTTCTGCGGGTCGTACCGGTAGTGATGCTCCGGCCGGTCCGGCACCGGTAGCGGGGCTACCAGTCGTTCGACCCGGTCCAAAGCCTCCCGGGTGCGCACCCGGTCGCCCAGGCGAGCCCACGCCCGGCCCTCTTGTGCAGTGGCCTGGATAACCGCCGATCCGCCGCGCGGCGCGATCGCCTGCGCCTGGTGCGAGAGTTCCACCGCCCGCCGGAAATCTCCAGCGGTGAGCGCATCCCACGCTCTGGTCTCGAGGCACCACGCGGTGATCTCGGTGTGCCCGGTGTGGCCGGCGAGCCGCCCGGCGGTGACCAGGTGCGCGTCGGCCGCGACCGGTTGACGGAGGTCAATGTGGAGGGTCGCGCTCAGCAGCGATAACCATCCGCCGATCACCAGCAGGTTGCGGTGTTGGTCGAGGGTCTTGCGGGCGTCCACCAGCCGACCCACGTACCGCAGGTGTCGGCGGACCCGGGGCAGCAGATCGGCCGGGGACGACGACGGGTAGGCGATGGCGATCTCGTCGACCGCCCGCTCAAGCCGCTCGAGGGTGTCACCGCTGACGTCGGAGGCGGCGACCCGGCGCGCCAGCTCCACTGCGTCCAGTTCCGCATCATCGTTGGCCGACCCGGCGATCGGATCGGTCGCCACCGTGGCGGTCAGCCGCCCTCGGGCGTCCAAGGCCTCGTCGAGACGACGGACGACCGCCGCCGGCGGAGACTTCTGCCCGGTCTCCAGCTCGTGCAGGTAGGACTTGCCGTGGTGCACGCGGGCGGCGAGTTCCCGCAGCGAGAGGCCGCGCTCGCCGCGCAGACGGCGCAACTCGGCACCGAAATCAGGGCCGACCATCACGGACCGGACCACGGCGCTCACCTTCCCGGCAACGGTCAGGGCGGACCAGCCGGTGGCTACCACCGGCGCTGCCTGTACGCCAAACCGTACCGCTCGGTCGCTGCCTGTGACACCTCGGCCAGTCGGCGCACAACTGGGGCCCCTGCCGCCCCCGAGCCGCCCTCATGATCGCCGGCGGCGGAACGTTACCGTCGTTCCCGCGACGGTTTTCTGCCGCGGTCGGCGATCATGAGGGCGGCGAAACGGTGGCCGGCCGGTCACCGGGTCGGCGCGTGACCGTGCCATGACCAGGAACGAACGAACCGCCCGGCAGGCTGCCGGGCGGTTCGACTACCGGGGACCTCGACGAAGGCTTCGCGTCGAGGTCCCGCCGACGCCTCAGACCTGGACGAACTCGATGCCGGACTGCCGACAGAACGCCTGCCAGTCGGCGGAGCGGTGCCCGAGGTTCATCACCATGTGGTGGGTGCCGCCGTTGCGCAGCCAGTCGTCCATGCACGCCCGCAGACCGGTCGCCGGGGCGAACTGGCCGTAGGGCATCTCCAAGGCGGGCAGCACCTGCGAGTCGAGGATCTCGCCGTCGGCGACCACCATCCGGAACTTCTCCCCACCCAGGGACACCAGCGAGGCCAGGGTGGCCGGGCCGGGCTGGATGCGGAACAGGAAGGTGGGCGGGTCCTCCAGCTTGCCGATGCCCAGCGACCGCTTGATGAGCTTGACCGGCTCGTCGGTCCGGGCGACGGCGTAGTTGCCCTCGCCCATGTGGCTCATCAGGATCGAGTCGGACGGGAAGTCCATCGCGTACATCTCGGTGAAGTGGGCGTCACCGATCAGCTGGTGTCCGGCGTAGACCATCGCGGCGGCCATCGCGTCGCCCTCGGCGCCGTAGCCGTAGCCCTTCGACATCAGGGTGGACGCGGCGGCCAGCGGCAGCCGGGAGAACCGGCCGTCCTCGCCGATCGCGTCGAAGTGGGTGGAGTACGCGCCGTAGCCACGGTCGGTGAGGATCTTCTGGATCGCCACCTGCATCCGGGCGTGGTCCTCGCGCTCCTCTTTGGACAGCCGTTCGTCGATCTCGAACCGGCCGTCGTTCTCCCAGGCGATGACCTCGGCGATCTCGGTGTCGGTGACGGTGCCCATGCCCCGCCACATGTCACCGGGGGCGACGAAGCTGATCTCCGGGCCGAGCGCCCGCAGCAGGGCGTTCTCGTCGACCCGGATGTCGCCCATGTCGTTCATCGCGTAGCCGAAGACGCCGACCTTGAGCGAGCGCCAGGCGGTGACCGCGCGGGCCGCCCGGGCCCACCGGTCGACCTTGTCGCGGAAGGCGTCGGACTGCCACTCCTCAGTGATCACGTCGAACGACCGGTCGGCGCGCACCATCGCGTTGGCGGTGTCCTGGGCGCCGTGGATGCCCTGGTTGTAGGTCATGTCGGCCATGTCCCAGGCGGGCGTGACGGCCGGTTCGGGCTGGATGTTGGCGAGGCAGACCGGGAGCCGGTTCTCGTTGAACAGCCGGGCCACCCGCATGGCCGGGCCGTAGGTCAACATGACCACGAGCACCCCGTCGAGGTTCTCGTTGTCGAACTGGCGCATCACCCGTTCGGCGTCCTGGCGGCTCTTCACCGGCGGGCCGACCACGAAGTCCGCCACCCCGGAGAGGTGACCCGCGATCTCCTCGGCGTACCCCGCCTGGCGCTCGGTGATCCCCGGGATCATGTGGTCGTACAGGGCCTGCATGATTCCCAGCACACCGATGCGGGGCAGACGTTCACTCATCAGTTCCTCCTCGCCGGTCCAGCGGTTTCAACGCTGGCCGTAGACGTTCTGGTAGCGGTCGTACAGGGCGTCGATGTCGCGCTGCGCGATGGGCAGCGGGTCCCCGAGCGTGCGCGCCAGGTGCACGGTCCGGGCGACGTCCTCGCACATCACCGCGGCTTTCACAGCGGCCTTGGCGCTCGCCCCGATGCTGAACACGCCGTGATTCTGCATGATCACCGCGGGCGAGCGGTGGCCGGCCAGGGTCGAGACGATGCCCTTGCCGATGTCGTCGCCGCCGATCAGGGCGAACGGCCCGATCGGGATCTCCCCGCCGAACTCGTCGGCCATCGCGGTCAGCACGCACGGCACCGGTTCGCCGCGGGCCGCCCAGGCGCTGGCGTACGTGCTGTGGGTGTGCACCACCCCGCCGACCTCGGGCATGTTGCGGTAGACGTAGGCGTGCGCGGCGGTGTCGCTGGAGGGCGACAGGTCACCCTCGACGACCCGGCCGTCCAGATCACAGACGATCATGTTGTCCGGGCTCAGGTCGTCGTACGAGACACCGGACGGCTTGATCACCATCAGGTCCTCGCCGGGGACCCGGGCCGACACGTTGCCGGCGGTCCAGACGACCAGGTTGTACCGGACCAGCTCGGCGTGCAGACCGGCGACGGTCGCCCGCAGCTCGGCAAGAACGCTCATGGTGTTCCTCCCCCATCATTCAACGTCACGACGTGGCTGTGCCGCCCGCCGCTCATTTCGCCACGGCCGCGTTGCGGATCCGGCGCAGCCGGTGCAGGACGTCGTTGGCGCCGCGGCCGAAGTAGTCGTGCAGGGCGCGGTACTCGGCGTAGAGCTCCTCGTAGGCATCGGCCCGCTCGTCGTCGGGCTCGTACACGTTGCGGGTGACCTTGCCCATCGCCTCGGCGCCGGCCGGCACGTCCGGGTAGTGCCCGGCCGCGACGGCGGCGTGGATCGCGGCGCCGAGCGCCGGTCCCTGCTCGGAGCCGATGATGCTCAACGGCCGGCGGCTGACGTCGGCGTAGATCTGCATCAGCAGGCTGTTCTTCGCCAGCCCACCGGCGATGATCAGCTCGGTCACCGGCTGCCCCGCGGCCTCGAACGCGTCGATGATCGTGCGGGTGCCGAAGGCGGTCGCCTCGATCAGCGCCCGGTAGATCTCCGGCGGGCGGGTGGCCAGGGTCATCCCGACCAGCACCCCGCTCAGCTCGTGGTCGACCAGCACGGAGCGGTTGCCGTTGTGCCAGTCCAGGGCGATCAGCCCGTGCCCGCCGACCGGCTGGGCGGCGGCCTGCTCGCTGAGGACGGTGTGCACGCTGACGCCGCGCCGGGCGGCCTCCTCGTGGTACGAGGCCGGCACCCCGTGCGTGACGTACCAGGCGAAGATGTCGCCGACGCCGCTCTGGCCGGCCTCGTAGCCCCACTTGCCGGCCACGATGCCGCCGTCGACGACCCCGCACATGCCGGGGACCTCGGCGACGCTCGGGCCGTTCATCACGTGGCAGGTGGAGGTGCCCATCACCATCAGCAGTTGCCCGGGCTCGAGCGCCTTGGCCGCCGGCGAGGTGACGTGGGCGTCGACGTTGCCGACGCAGACCGCGATGCCCTCGGGCAGGCCGGTCCAGGCGGCCGCCTGGGCGGTGAGTCCGCCGGCGCGCGCGCCCAGCGGCGACTGCGGGTGGTCCAGCTTGCCGACGACGTCGACGAAGTCCGGGTTGAGCGCGGCCAGGTAGTCGGCAGAGGGGTACCGCCCGTCCTGGAAGATGCCCTTGTAACCGGCGGTGCAGGCGTTGCGGGTCTCGTCACCGCACAGCTGCCAGGTGACCCAGTCGGTGGCCTCGATCAGGCGGTCCGCCCGCCGGTACAGCTCGGGGTCCTCCTCCAGCAGCTGCAGGGCCTTGGCGAACTGCCATTCGGAGGAGATCTTGCCGCCGTACCGGCCGATCCACGGCTCGCCGCGCTCGTGGGCCAGGGCGTTGATCCGGTCCGCGTGGGACTGGGCGGCGTGGTGTTTCCACAGCTTGACGTAGGCGTGCGGGCGGTCGCGGTACTCCGGCAGCTCGCACAGCGGCGTGCCGTCGCGCAGGGTGGGCAGCACCGTGGAGGCGGTGAAGTCGATGCCGATGCCGACGACCTGCTCGGGCGCGACGCCGCTGGCCGCCAGCGCCGCCGGCACGGCCGTGCGCAGCACCTCGCGGTAGTCGTGGGGATCCTGCAGGGCCCAGTCCGGCGGCAGCCGCTGACCGCTGGCCGGCAGTATCTCCTCGATCACGGCGTGCGGGTATTCGTGCACGGCGGTGCCCAGCTCGGCGCCGTCGGAGACGCGCACCACGACCGCCCGGCCGGACAGGGTGCCGTAGTCGACCCCGATCACGAACCGGTCCGGATTGTTAGCGTTCACACCTATCACGAGCCTTTCTGGGAGGAAGCGAGGTCGGCCGGCCGTCGCGGTGCGGCGGTGCTGTCACGCACCACCAGGCCGGGCGGGAAGCGCAGGTGCCGTTGGATCCGCTGTCCGGTATCGATCTGTTCGATCAGCAGCTCGATACTGCACCGGCCGAGTTTGGCGAAGTCCTGTTGCACGGTGGTCAGCGGGGGTTGGAAGTACGCCGCCTCCGGGATGTCGTCGTAGCCGATCACGCTGAGGTCGCGGGGCGCCCAGCGGCCGACCTCGCTGAAGGCCCGCAGGGCGCCCAACGCCATCTGGTCGTTGGCGCAGAACACCGCGGTGACCGCCGGGTCGGCGGCCAGTGAGCGGGCCACGTCGTAGCCGGAGCGGCTGCTCCAGTCGCCGACCCGCACCGGGCTCTCCGGGGCGTCGCGCTCGGCGAGCGCCCGGCGCCAGCCGACCACCCGCTCGTCGGCCTCCGGCCAGCCCGGTGGCCCGGAGATGTGGTGGACGGTGCGGTGACCGAGATCGAGCAGGTGCCGGGTGGCCAGGATGGCGCCGGCCATGTTGTCCACGCCGACCATCGGAATGCCCGCCGGCTCGGCGACTCCGATGCCGACCAGCGGGATGTCCACCGGGATCCGCAGCAGCGCGGCCGTCGCCGTCTCCATCGGGGCGATCGCGAGGATGCCTTCGACGGCCTGCTCCCGGAGCCGGTTGACCGCTTCGGATACCGAGTGCTCGCGCAACGAGCGGGCGCTGGCGATGCTGACGAAGTAGCCGGCTTCGCGGGCCGCCCGCTCGATGGCGTAGACCATCGACGAGGGGCCGATCAGGGTGGTGTCGAAGCTGACCAGACCCAGGGTCCGCGACCGTCGGGTGACCAGCGTCCGCGCGGCGGTGTTGCGCCGGTAGTCGAGCTGGCGCATCGCCTGCAGCACCCGCTCGCGGGTCTCCCGGCGCACACTGGGATGGTCGTTGAGGACCCGGGACACGGTCTGGTGGGACACCCCGGCCAGCCGGGCCACGTCCATCATGACGGGCTTGCCTCCCCGGTGCCGGGCGGCTGGCCCGGGCGACGGTTCGCCCGGGGTGTGGCCGTCCATCGACATCGGGATCCTTCCACGCAGTGTTTCGGCTGTGTGACTGGAGAGTGTTAGCGTTCACATGCCATGGCGTCAAGGGTGTCCCTGACTCCGGGTACCCGGGGCCACCCTGGTGGTTTCGCTTCGGTCGCAGTTGAATCACGAACCCTTGACGCGACCCCATGTGACCGTTAACACTCTCGCAAACGCCCCGACACGGCGGCGAAGTATTGGCGGGTTCCTGACCACGCGGTGTCACCACCGCAGCGGCCCGGACCCGAGCTTCGTGCCCGGGGGACCGCAAGACGTCGGCGAGGAGGTGGAAACGACATGACCACGACCCGGACCACCAGTCCGGCCGCACGGGCCAGCACCGAAACTATGGCGGGCAGCGAAAACCCGATGGCCTGCCATGTCGCCTCCGCCGCCGCGCGATCCGCGCCGACGCCGGTGACACCGGCTACGGCGGCCGGCGGACAGGACCGGCGGGGTGCGCCCGGCGCACCACGACGCTGTTGCGGCACACCCACCATCACGGCCTACCGTCGGATCTGATCCGGCGCGGGCGTCCGTCCCCCGTACACCCAGTTGTTAACGCTCACAACCTCGACCCGCGGCACCGCTCCGGCGGCCGTCCGCATCCGGCGGGGTGTCAAGGCAAGACCAGTCGGCATCCGCCGGCACAGCACCGAATCGATCACACAGCGACATTCGTAGGAGAGTGCAGCGTGCGCAAGACCCTGATCACAGCCCTGACTGCTGGGCTGCTGGCCTCGAGCCTCGCCGCCTGCGGTGACGGCGGCGGTAACACCGCCAGCGCCCCGAAGGACGACGGCAAGATCACCCTCGGCTTCGCCCAGGTCGGCGCGGAGAGCGGCTGGCGCGCCGCCAACACCAAGTCGATCCAGGACGCCGCCGCGAAGGAGGGCATCCAGCTCGACTTCGTCGACGGCAAGAACCAGCAGGAGATCCAGATTTCGGCGATCCGTACCTTCATCCAGAAGAAGGTGGACGTCATCGCCTTCTCACCGAAGGAGGTCACCGGCTGGGACGGCATCCTGAAGGAGGCCAAGGACGCCGGTATCCCGGTGGTGCTGACCGACCGCGCGGTCGACTCGCCCGACAAGTCGCTGTACGTGTCGTTCCTCGGCTCGGACTTCGTCGAGGAGGGCAAGAAGGCCGGCCAGTGGCTGCTCCAGGACAGCCAGGCCGCGACCGGCCCGGTGAACATCGTCGAGCTGCAGGGCTCCACGGGCTCCGCCCCGGCGATCGACCGCAAGAAGGGCTTCGCGGACGTCATCGCGGCCGACCCGAAGTTCAAGGTGATCGCGTCGCAGACCGGCGAGTTCACCAAGGCCAAGGGCAAGGAGGTCATGGCCGCCTTCCTGACGGCGCACAAGGACATCGACGTGGTGTACGCGCACAACGACGACATGGTGCTCGGTGCCATCGAGGCCATCGAAGAGGCCGGCAAGAAGCCCGGCACCGAGATCAAGATGATCACCGTGGACGGCATCAAGCCGGCCTTCGAGGCGATGGCCGCCAAGAAGATCAACGTGATCGTCGAGTGCAACCCGCTCCTCGGCCCGCAGCTGATGGAGATCGTCAAGAAGGTCGTCGCCAAGCAGCCGGTGGAGGCGCGCATCCTCACCAAGGAGGGCGTCTTCACCCAGGAGCAGGCCGCCGCCGAGCTGCCCAACCGCCAGTACTGATCGGCACACACCGGTAACGCCCCGCTGTTCCGGACTCCGCACCACGTGGAGTCCGGAACAGCGGCGCCCGGTGTGCCAACGAAAGGAGTACCGGGATGCCACAGCCACAGGCCGTCCTGGAGATGAGGGGAATCTCCAAGGAGTTCCCCGGGGTCAAGGCCCTGTCCGGGGTCGACTTTCGGCTGTTCCCGGGTGAGGTGCACGCCCTGATGGGCGAGAACGGCGCCGGCAAGTCGACCCTGATCAAGGTGTTGACCGGCGTGTACCAGGCCGACGCGGGCGAGATCGCCCTCGGCGGCCGGCCGGTGCTGATCGGCAACCCGTTGCAGGCGCAGCAGGCCGGCGTCAGCACGGTGTACCAGGAGGTGAACCTCTGCCCCAACCTGTCGGTGGCGGAGAACATCTTCATCGGCCGCGAACCACGGCGCGCCGGCATGATCCAGTGGCGGCAGCTGCGCCGGCGGGCCAAGGAGCTGATGACCCGACTCGACCTGGACATCGACGTCACCGCGCCGGTGGGGTCGTACTCGCTGGCGATCCAGCAGTTGGTCGCGATCGTGCGCGCCGTCGACATCGACGCCAAGGTGCTGGTGCTCGACGAGCCCACCTCCAGCCTCGACCGCGGTGAGGTGGAGCAGCTGTTCACGTTGATGCGCCGGCTGGCGGGCGACGGTGTGGCCATCCTGTTCGTGTCACACTTCCTCGACCAGATCTACGAGATCTGCCAGCGGATGACGATCCTGCGCAACGGACAGCTGGTCGGCGAGTACCTGACCAGCGAGCTGGACCAGCGCGGCCTGGTCTCGCACATGATCGGCCATGAGTTGGCCGCCCTCGAGCAGTTGGAGGAGCAGCCCAAGCGCGACCTGGCCACGCTGGAGGCCCGCACCCCGCTGGTACAGGCCGAGCAGCTCGGCCGCGAGGGCGCGATCGAGCCGTACGACCTGGCCATCCACCCCGGCGAGGTGGTCGGCTTCGCCGGCCTGCTCGGCTCCGGTCGCACCGAGGCCGCCCGGCTGCTCTTCGGCGCGGACAAGCCCGACCACGGCCGGCTGCTGATCGACGGCACCCCGGTGACGTTGCGTTCGCCGCGCAACGCGATGGCCAAGGACGTGGCGTTCCTCTCCGAGAACCGCAAGACCGAGGGCCTGATCGGCGACCTGACCGTGCGGGAGAACATCATCCTCGCGCTGCAGTCGGCCCGGGGCTGGCACCGGCCGATTCCGGCCAAGCGCCGCACCGAGCTGGTGGACAAGTACATCCAGGCGCTGCGGATCAGCCCGCCGAACCCGGAGGCGCTGGTGCGCAACCTCAGCGGCGGCAATCAGCAGAAGGTGCTGCTCGCCCGCTGGCTGATCACCCAGCCGCGGCTGCTGATCCTCGACGAGCCGACCCGCGGCATCGACGTGGGCGCCAAGGCGCAGATCCAGAAGCTGGTGGTCTCGCTGTCCGAGGAGGGCATGGCGGTGCTGTTCATCTCCGCCGAACTCGAAGAGGTGCTGCGCCTCAGCCACAAGGTCGGGATCCTGCGGGACCGCCGCCTGGTGGCCGAGGTGGCCAACGACGACGCGCTCACCGCGGACCGCGTCCTGGAGACCATCGCAAGTGGAGCCCGGCAATGACAAAACTCTCGGGGCTGGTCCGCAACCGCCTGTTCTGGCCGGTCGCCCTTCTCCTGCTGCTCCTGCTGAGCAACCTCATCATCCGTCCGGGGTTCTTCGCGCTGCGGATGCAGGACGGCCATCTCTACGGCAGCCTCATCGACATCCTGCGGTTCTCCGCCCCGCTGATGCTGGTGGCGCTCGGCATGACCCTGGTCATCGCGACCGGTGGCATCGACCTGTCGGTCGGCTCGGTGTTCGCCATCGCGGGCGCGCTGGCCTGTGTGCACATCAGCACGCAGCCCGACCAGAACTCGCTCGTGACGGTGTTCACGGCGATCGCGATAGCGCTGGGTGCCGCCCTGGTGATGGGGATGTGGAACGGCACGCTGGTCGCCCGGTTCGGCGTCCAGCCGATCATCGCGACGCTGATCCTGATGGTGGCCGGGCGCGGCGTCGCGCTGCTGATCACCGGCGGGCTGAACGTCCACGTCAAGAGCCCGACGTACCGGTTCATCGGCGCCGGCTACCTGTTCACCCTGCCGTTCAACATCATCCTGGCCATCGGCATGGTCATCCTGGCCGCGATCATCACCCGGCGCAGCGCCCTGGGGCTGCTGGTGGAATCCGTCGGCGGTAACGCCGTCGCGGCCCGGCTGGTCGGCATCCGGGCGCGCGGCCTGACCATCGGCATCTACACGTTCGCCGCGTTCTGCGCCGCTCTGGCCGGCATCATGCACAGCTCCGGGGTCAGCTCGGCCGACGGCAACTACGCCGGCGTGTTCATCGAGCTGGACGCCATCCTGGCGGTGGTGATCGGGGGCACCCTGCTGACTGGTGGCCGGTACTCGCTGGCCGGCACGGTGGTCGGGGTGCTGTTCATCCAGACCCTGGTGACCACGATCTACTCGGCCGGCGTGAACCCCCGGTCGGTCCTGGTGGTCAAGGCGGTCGTCGTCCTGGTGGTCTGCCTGATGCAGTCGGAGGCCTTCCGGAGCAAGGTCTTCGGTCGCTGGAAGAAACCCGGCACCCCCACCCGTCCGGCGACCATGCCCGGCGGCGCGAAGACGAAGGCGGAGGTTCCGGCGTGACCACCATCCCCATCACCCCGGGCCAACGGATCTCCAAGAGCCTGGCCGTCCAACGCCGGCACATCCCGGTCCTGGGCACGCTGCTGCTGCTGATCGTCATGTTCAGCATCGGGGCCGCCCGCTACGGGGAGAACTTCCTCACCGCGCAGACCATCCTGACCGTCCTGCGCGAGCAGTCGCATCTGATCGTCATCGGCGTCGGGATGACGTTCGTCATCCTCACCGGCGGGATCGACCTGTCCGTGGCCGCGGTGATGGCACTGTCCACCGTGGTGTGCGCCTGGCTGATGGGCAGTTACGGCTGGTCGCCGTTCGCCGTGATCGTGGTGGTGCTGGTCGGCGGCGCGCTGCTGGGCACCGTGATGGGCGCGATCATCCAGCACTTCCAGATCCAGGCCTTCATCGTCACGCTCGCCGGGATGTTCTTCGCCCGGGGAACGGCACAGATGATCAGTGAGCAGTCCATCCCGATCCGGGATCCCTTCTTCACCGAGACGGCCACCACCCGGATCAACCTGGGCAGCGTCAACACCCGCCCCAACGTGATCATCGCGTTGCTGGTGCTGGCATTGGCCTTCTACGTGCTGCACTACCGCCGCCTAGGCCGCAACGTCTACGCGATCGGCGGCAACGAGCAGTCCGCGATGCTGATGGGTCTGCCGGTGGCCCGCACCAAGATTCTCGTTTACACCATCAGCGGCACCTGCGCGGCGCTCGGCGGCGTCCTGTTCAGTTTCAACCTCAGCTCCGGCCACAACGGCCACGGCGTCGGCCTGGAACTGGACGCGATCGCCGCGGTCGTGATCGGCGGCACCCTGCTCACCGGCGGCTCCGGTTTCGTCCTGGG
>DASVVF010000721.1:0-6894 GCA_036386695.1 Catenuloplanes sp.
GGTCGCCGCTGACCGCCTGGTCGGGCCGGGCGGTTTCCAACTGCCGTTCTGGCGGGCCATCGCGGTCTTCCGGGTCGCCTCCCTGGCGTACGTGGTGGTTCTGGTGCTGCGCAACATGGGCGACTACGCCCACCCGGTCGCCGCGTGGGCGGTGCTCGCCGTCATGGCGGCCTGGACCGCGCTGACCGGTTACGCGTACCTGCGCGCCCGCTGGCGGCGGTGGCCGCTGCTGCTGGCGGATCTGCTGGTCGCGGTGGGCGTGTTGCTGCTCAGCGACCCGATCGTCGGACGCCCCGCCCTGGACGTCGGCACCCCCACCCTCGCGGTGGCCTGGCTGGGCGCTCCGGTGCTCGCCTGGGCGGTCGCCGGCGGTCGCCGCCGGGGAGTGGCCGCCGCGCTGCTGCTGGGCGGCACCGACCTCGTCGTCCGCGGCCACAACGACCAGTCCGGGGTGACCGGGGCGACGTTGATGCTCCTCGCCGGGGTGACGGTGGGCCACGTCGCCCGCCTGGCCGAGGTCGCCGAGCGGCGGCTGCACCGGGCGGTCGAGATGGAGGCGGCGACCCGGGAACGCGAACGCCTGGCCCGCGACATCCACGACTCGGTGCTGCAGGTCCTGGCGCTGGTGCAGCGGCGCGGCGTGGACCTGGACGGGGAGGCCGGCGAGCTGGCCCGGCTGGCCGGTGAGCAGGAGGCCGCGCTGCGCGCCCTGGTCACCGCGGCGAAGCCGAGCGGTGACAACCGGGCGCGGACGGATCTGATGGCGGTGCTGACGGCGCACGCGTCGGCGACCGTGTCGATCGCCGGGCCGGCCGGACCGGTGCTGCTGCCGGCCCGCGCGGCCGGTCAACTCGCCGCTGCTGTCGCCGCGGCGCTGGACAACGTGGCACGGCACGGCGGACCAAGTGTCCGCGCCTGGGTGCTGGTCGAGGAGGAGCCGGACGCCGTGACGGTGACCGTTCGCGACGACGGTCCCGGCATCGGGGAGGGGCGACTGGTCGAGGCGGCCCGCGAGGGCCGGCTGGGGATCGCCCAGTCGATCCGGGGACGGATCGAGGATCTCGGCGGCGCGGTCGTCATCACCTCGGCTCCCGGGCACGGCACCGAGGTCGAGCTGACCGTGGCCCGCGAACCGATATCGTGACGGCGTGACGCAGCGCGGGGAGCCGACCGGGTGGTGGCCCGGTGACACCGGGCCCCGGCGCGTCGGGGCGACGGCGTGACCGGCCCGACCCGGGTGATGGTCGTCGACGACCACCCGATGTGGCGCGAAGGGGTGGCCCGCGACCTGACCGAGGCCGGCTACGACGTGGTCGCGGTGACCGGCGAGGGACGCCAGGCGGTGCGGATCGCCGCGGCGACCCGCCCCCAGGTGGTGGTGCTCGACCTGCAACTGCCCGACCTGTCCGGGGTCGAGGTGGTCCGGGGTCTGGTCGGCGCGGTGCCCGGGGTCCGGGTGCTGATGTTGTCGGCCAGCGGGGAACAACAGGGGGTGCTCGACGCCGTCAAGGCGGGCGCCAGCGGCTACCTGCTGAAGTCCGCCGGGCTGGCCGAGTTTCTCGACGCCGTCTGCCGTACCGCGGCCGGTGACACCGTGTTCACCCCCGGGCTGGCCGGGCTGCTCCTGGGCGAGTACCGCCGGCTGGCCAGTGAACCCGTGCGGTCCGACGTGCCCACCCCGCAACTCACCGAACGGGAGACCGAGGTGCTGCGACTGGTCGCCAAAGGGCTGTCGTACCGGCAGATCGCCGAGCGGCTGGTCCTCTCGCACCGCACCGTGCAGAACCACGTGCAGAACACCCTCGGGAAGTTGCAGCTGCACAACCGGGTGGAACTCACCCGGTACGCCATCGAGCAGGGCCTGGACTGAGCACCGGTGGGCCGCCGCGGCGGCCCACCGGTGCCGCGATCAGCCCCGCCGATCGGCCCGGGCGTCGCGCTCAGCGCAGCGCCGGGGGATCGGTCTCGTGCATCGCCAACTCCTCGGCGCTGGCGCCACCGCCGGCCGCGCCGGCGTCGAAGGCCACCGAGTCCGGCTCGTCGTCGAACAGGCCGCCCTGATCGGGCTCCACCAGGCGACCGACCGGCTCGGTGGACGTGCCGTCGAGCTGCCCGTGGTCGTAGAGGGAGACCGGCGAGTTCGGGTCCGAGGTCGGGCTTTCGCCGAAGACGTCGGCGTCCAACCGGGCCCGGGCGGCGCCGGCCTCGTCGATCGCCTCGTCGGCCAGCTCACCCGGGTCCGCCAGCGGGTCCTCCGGCTGCACGTCGGGCATTTCCTGGGCCAGGCGGTAGTCCAGGGACTCCCCGGCGCGCTGCTCCTCGGCGGTGGTGCCGAACCGGTCGACCGCCACCGGGTGATCCGTCGGCAACGCGGCCGGATCGGGGCCGTCGGCCCAGCGACCGGTCAGCACGTCGTCGTTGGCGGTGGAGTCGTCGTCGGCGGTGCCGGGCAGGCCTTCCGCCTCCGGATCGGAGACCGGGGTCGGGTAGTTGTCGTCTCGCATGACCTGGTGACTACCCACTGGCCGCGGCACCGTAACCGGCGGCGCCGGGCGGGTCGGAGTCGGTCAGGCCGTCGGCTACCGCCTCCATCGGACCGGTCGCCCAGTTGTACTCGGGGACCGCGAGCGGCCCCGTGGTGTCCCGGTGGGTACCCACCCCGCGCGGCGCCATGCCGGGGGCGAACGCGGCTCCGCCGCCGGCGCCCTGGGGGCGCCGACGGCGGTGAGAGGCCGGTTACGTGCTAGTACCGGGTGGTACCGTTCGACGTTCCGCTCTGGACGGACTCCTTGGCGCTCTGCGCGGTGTCCTTGGCCTGCGCGGTGGTGGCCTGCGCGGCTTCCTGAGCGGTCTGCTTCACCTCGGCCGCCGACTGGCGGGCCGATTCGGTCGCCTCCTGCTTGACCTGGTTGGCAGCCTCGGTGAGCGGCTCGCGCACCTGGTCGACCAGGTCACTGCCCTTGTCGGCGAGCTGCTGGCCGGCCTTGCGTTCGGCCTCGGTCTCCGGCAGCAGGGTCGCCGCCAGCAACCCGGCGCCGAAGGCGATCAGACCGACCGCCAGCGGGTTGCCCCGGGTCTTGTTCTTGACCATCTGCGGGCTCTCGCGGACCGTGCCGACGGCCGACGAAGCCGCGCCGCGCACGGAGTCCGCGGCCGACGACGCCGCGTTGGCGGCCGACGACGCGGCACCCTTCACCTTGTCACTGGCCTGACCCGCGGTCTCCTGGACCCGGCCGGAGGCCTGACTGGTGACGTCCTGGACCTTGTTGGCGGCACTGTGCGCACCGTCGCGCACAGACCCGCTGCTGGTGTTCGGTGCACCCATGACGGACTCCCTGAGGTTGCTCACGCGGGACCCGATGCGGTCCCAGTTGCGGCGGGCCACCCGCTTGGGGCTCGTCCGGTCGGCCAGCCGGTCGACATCGTTGGCGAGTTCGGCGCGGGTCGCCTCGATCTCACGCCGGATCTGGTCGGGGTCGGTCGAGCGCTGCTCGCCCGGCTCCGGGGCGCCGTAGCCGGTCGCACCGGACTCCGGAGTCCCGTAGCCGCTCACCCCGTAGGATTGCGAAGCCATTCCGCGTTCTCCTTCATAGTCTCGGTCGTCTGCTGCGGCACCGGGTTCACGGTGCTCATCTGCTTGCGGCCGGCCATAAACAGAACGGCCCCGACGATGGCCCACAGGACGGCGACGATGACCGCCGCCCAGCCCTGAGGCATCACCGCGTCCAACGCGTACACGACCGCGAAGCTGAGCAGGATGATCACCATCAGGCCGGCCACGGCCGCGGCGCCGAGCATGCCGGCGCCCTTCCCGGCCTTCTTGGCCTCGACCTTCATCTCTGCCTTGGCGAGCTCCACCTCCTGGCGGAACAGCCGCGACAGGTCCTGGGTGATCTCGCCGATCAGTTCACCGATCGGCTGGTGCTCGTGTTCGTCACCCCCGGTCGGCGGGGCGGGCGGGTACGCGGCGGTCATCGCGCCGTACCCCGCTCCGACGGAACACCTACCGGGTCGCTCGGGTACGTCGCCGGGTCAACCGCGGCGGTTCCGACAGCCGTCGGGCTGCCCACGGTGGACGGTGTCGCGTACGGGTCGTCCAGCAGGCCACTCATCGGCGGCGGAGTCGTCTCGTACCCCGTTGTCGCCGGGTATCCGCTGGCCGTGCCGTAGGTCGCCGTACTGGCCGGGTAGCCGCCGGTCGACGCCGCGTCGGCGTCGTCGGACCGCGCCGCCGATACGGTGCTGCGGCCCAGCCGTCCAATCACGAACCCGGCCGCCGCGGCCGCGATCAGGAACGTGCCCGGCTTGCGACGGGCGAACTCCTGCACGTCCTCAAGCAGTCCCTCGGGCCCCCGGTGCTGCATGTGGTCGGCCGCCCGGCGCCCGGTGTCGGCCAACCGGGTGACGATCTGACCGGCCGGCGAGTTGCTGTCGCCGCCCATGCTGCCCAGCTCGTCAGCGATCTTGCGCACGCCCTCGGCCAGTTTGTCGTGGCCGGTGCGGGCCTGTCCGGCCACGCTGTGCCGGACATCCGACACCACACTGCGAGCCTGACTGCCGACCTCGCTGGCTACCTGGCGGCCCTGCTCCTTGGCGGTCCCGGCAACATCCCTGGCGGACTGCTTCGCAGTCTCCGCGGCCTGCTGCGCGGTTCCGGTGGTTCCGGAGCTCGGTCCTCGCGTCGTAGTATCAATATCTCGTTCGTGCACGTCGCCCTCCTCGCAGATCGTGACGTGTCGTCGTGGAGTTGGTACCCTCAGGTTCGCGGTCCATGCACCTTTTTTTGGTCGGGCGGGCGCGCGGGTCCCCATAACGGGCTACCCGGCGGGCCGGCTGGTGTCGCCCAGGCGTCCCCCAGGTCGGCGACACCGGAGCTGACCTGGCGATCGCCGGTCGGGCCGGCCCGGCATCGGTGCCACGCCGCGCTGTGAACAATGTCGACGGCCCGGTGATTGTCGCCCGACATGTCTCGGCAGTAGGGTCGCCGAAGGGGGACCCGGCGCACGGCGGCCGGTGGCGACCCGGGCGGGTCACCAAACCCGAGGGGTGCTCAAGACGCGGGCATCAGCCAGCACAGGAGCGACACGGCAGGAGCCGAACGTCACGGGCGTGGCCGGTGGCGTCGAGGAGGCTGCGCGCGATGACCCCGCTCATCCGGGAACTGTCCAGTAGCACCACCATGCTCGACCTGACCGCCGTGGACGACGCCGCCTACGCCTACGCCCGGCAGGCGGCCGACCTCCCGCCCGGCGACCCCGGCGGCCGGCGGATGCGCGACGACGTGGTCCGCCGGGCGCTGCCCTTCGCGGCCCGGTTGGCCCGCCGCTACCGGGGGCGTGGGGAACCCCTCGACGACCTGGAACAGGTTGCCCGGCTGGCGCTGGTGCGGGCCATCGACCGGTACGACGCCGAACGGGGTCCGTTCACCGCGTACGCCGCGGCAACCATCAGCGGTGAGCTGCGCCGGCATTTCCGCGACACCACCTGGGGCGTGCACGTGCCCCGGCGGCTGCAGGAGCTGAGCGTCGCGGTCGGCCGGGCCACCGGCGACCTGACCGCCGAGTTGGCCCGCCGCCCGACCGTGCCGGAGCTCGCCGGCCGGGTCGGGGTCAGCGACGACGAGGTCCGCGAGGCCATCTCCACAGCGGCCGCGTACCTGCCGATCTCGTTGAACCGGCCGGTGGGGGTGGCCGGCACCGCCGAGCTGGGTGAGCTGATCGGCCTGCGGGACGTGGCTATCGACGCGGTCGACGACCGGCTGACCGTGGCCGCGCTGCTCTGCCGGCTGCCCCCGCGCGAACGCCGACTGCTGGCGTTGCGCTTCTACGGCAACCGCAGCCAGGTGCAGATCGCCCAGGAGCTGGGCATCTCCCAGATGCACGTGTCCCGGCTGCTGAGCAGGGCGCTGTCCTGGCTGCGGGAAGCGATGATCAGCGACACCCCGCCGCAGTGGGACGCCGGCCGCCCGCAGCCCGCCGGCCAGTTGCTGACCGTGCACACCCGCGCCGTCGGGGCCACCACCGTCGTCGAGGTGATCGGCGAGGTTGACCGGGACACCGCGCCCCGCCTGCGGGAGCGGTTGCTCGACGCGATCGGCCGGGCCGAGGAGGCGGTCCGGGTGGACCTGTCCCGGGTCCCGTTCCTGGACGCGGCGGGCGCCGCGGCGATCGTCACGGCCCGGCGGGCGGCACACCGACGGGGCGTGCCGCTGCAGCTCAGCAGCCCGCAACGGTACGTCCGCCACGTTCTGCACCTCGCCGGTGTCCGGTTGCCCGGCGCTGCCCCGGCGGGCTGAACGGATCGCCGCCGGCCGGGTCCCGGGGGGCTGCGGTCAGCGTCCCGGGGCGGTGGGCTGGTCGAGGGCCGTGCGTTGCCCGATTCCGGCCGGGGTGGCTGACACCGCGTCGTCGTCCTCGGCGTCGAGCAGCGCCCACACGATCTTGCCGTCGTCCAGCGGGACCGAACCCCACCGCCGGGATACCGAGTCGATCAGCAGCAGGCCGCGACCGCCGTACGAGGTGGGCGGCACCGGCCCGCCGAACCGGGGCAACCGGGTGGAGCCGTCCCGGACGGTAACCGCGAGGCCGCCCGGGCGGCGGGCCAACCGTACGGTCATGGCCCCGCGTACGTGGGCCACCACGTTGTTGACCATCTCGGTCACCACGATGCAGGCCGGCCCGACCAGACCCGGCAGTTCCCACCGGGCGCCCGCCTCCGTCACGAGCTCCCGTGCCCGCCGGGCGGCACCGACGACCGGCTCCAGGTGGGTGCTGACCAGTTGACGCGGCCCCGGCTCGCCGAGCGTGGCCATGGCCGCCTCCCGGCTCGGGCAGACCACCAGCCCGGCGCCGCCCCACAGCGCGGCCGCCGGGCCGGGGGCGGCGCACAACAGCA
>DASVVF010000722.1:0-2967 GCA_036386695.1 Catenuloplanes sp.
ACCGTGTCGGCGACGACCACGTCATAGCCGGCCAGTTCGGCCACCGGCCCGGGTAGCAGGCACAGTCCCTGCGGCTCGGAGAAGTTCGCCACGGCGGCGCTTCCGTCGGTCCGGCCCCGACTGCCCGAACCGATGTGGCGCACCACCGTTCGCGCGTCGGGGGCCAGCTCGACCAGCCGGTGCCGGGCGGAGTCGCTGACCAGCAGCCCACCGTTCGGCAGCACCAGCGCCTTGCCCGGGAAGCGCAACGGGGTCAGCGGGTCATCCGGAGGCACGTACGGACCCGTGCCGCGGTGCAGGGTGCCCCGGGCCTCGTGATCGGCGACGAGTTGGTCGATCAGCCGGGCCAGCCCCGCCGCGTGGCCCTCACCGGCCATCGAGGCCACCACGTACCCGGTCGGGTCGATGAGGGCCAGCGTGGGCCACGCGCGCGCGGCGTACTGCTGCCACATCAGCAGTTGCGGGTCGTCGAGCACCGGGTGGGTCACGCCGTACCGCTCGACCGCCGCGGCCACCGCGTCCGGGTCGCGTTCGTGTTCGAACTTCGGCGAGTGCACGCCGATGACCACGAGCACGTCGGCGTACTTCTCCTCCAGCGGCCGCAGCTCGTCGAGCACGTGCAGACAGTTCACGCAGCAGAAGGTCCAGAAGTCCAACAGGACCACCCGACCGCGCAGGTCGGTGAGCGTGAGGTCCCGTCCGCCGGTGTTCAGCCAGCGTCGACCGCGCAGCTCAGGGGCACGGACGCGGGGTTCAGAGGAGGCAGCCACCATGGGCGTCATTGTTCCGGTAGCGACGGCCGGCCTGCCGTCGGGCCGGTTCCCGGCCGGCGGTCAGGGTCGGGCCCGCTTCAGGCAGAGCACCTGGAACCGACCATCGTCGATGGGCACCTTGATGAACGGCTGGGTGAGGTCGGTGCACCGCTCCTGGCTGTCCACCGTCGACACGACCGTGAACGCGTCGGCATCGGTGCAATCGACCTCGACCGCGGCCGCGCCGTCGCGCTTGACGCAATCCCCGGGCCGCACGTCGAACGTCTCGTCGGCGGCCAGCCAGACCAGGAACAGCGGCAGCGCGACCAACAGCACGGCCCCGGCCAACACGGCCAGCAGCACCCAGCCGCTGCGTATCTGCGGGGTCGGCTCCGGCTGGGTGGCCGGCTGAGGGTCGGTCGTGACGGCGTCGAGTTGACCGGTCCGGTCGGCGTCCGCGGGCCGGTCGGCCCAGCCGCCGGATCCGGCGGGGAAGCCGGGTACCGAAGGCGTCATCGACCCGCCGACGGGCGGGTCGATCTGGGCCGCGCGGCCGGCTGCGTGGTCGCCGTCCGCGGGCGCGCCGAACCGGCGCTGGTCGCGCGGGTCCCGTTCGACGGGTGGGCCCGGCGGGAGGTACGACGGCAACGCCGGCGCGGGCACCACCGGCCCGTCCCGATCGCTGACCGGCGACGTGGCGGGAAAGAGCCGGTGCGCTATGTCGTCGGTGCGTTCGCCGTAGGGCGCGGCGGCCGGGCTGAACGGTCGGGCCCCGGAGCTGACGGCCGGTTGGTCCGCCGGGTCGAAGGGCCGTGGTTCGGCTGACGGGCCGAACGGCCGGGCCGCGGAGTTCACCGGCGGTGTGTCCGGCGGGTCGACGGCCGCTGGCCGCGCGGACCCGGACGGTTGGGCCGATGGACTGAACAGCCGGGGCCCGGGTTCGAAGGCGGTCGCCGGTGGAACCTCCGGCCGGGCCGGTGGGGGTCCGAAGGACGGTGGCGGGCCGTCCGGGCGGGCCGACGGTGCGCCGAACGTGGTCGACGGACCCTCCGGCCGGGCCGGCGGTCGTCCGTAGGTGTTCGCCGACGGGGTCTGCGGTCCGGTCGCCGCCGCGCCCCACTCGACGGCAGTCGGCTCGGTGGGGATGGCATGCGCCGGCAGGTGCACGTCGATCGGTTCGGCCGGCGGGGTCGCCTCCGCGCGGGTCGGCCGCCCGTAGACCCGGGCGTTGCCGGTCGCGGGCAGGTTGGTCAGCGGCTCCGGATCGGCCGGCGGGGTCACCCGGCTGCTCGTTGGAACGGCCGCGCTGGCCGATACGGCCCGCGCGGGCGAAGCCTCATCCGGACGCACGACCGGACTGACCCGCAACGCGGCCGGCGAGCCGGTGGGCAGTCTGGGTTGCGGTACGGCCGGCCCGTCGCCCGGTGGTCGGTGGGCCCCGTCGCCCGGTGGTCGGTAGGCCAGGTCGTCGCCCGGTCGTGCCGGGGAGTCGAAGGCGGCGACACCGGGTCCCGGGTCGGGCGGGAACAGCGGCTGCGCGGCCCTGGGTGCCGGCTCGGCGGCACCGTACGACTGCCGGCCGTTGGCGGGCGCCGGATCCGCCCCGCCGGCGCTCTGGCCGTCGCCGGACGGGGTCGGGCTCAAGCCGTTGCCGGCGGGGTCGCGGGCGGGCAGATCCATCGGGATCGGCGCGTCGGGCAGGTCGGTCAGCGTGGCGCCCGGGACCCGCACGCCCTGCCCGGGGAAGGGCGTCCGGTAGCCGGCTGCCGGTGGTACCGCGGCCGGTGGTACCGCTGCCGGTGCGGCGGGTGGGCCCTCGGCCACTGAAGGTGCCGGGTGCGCCTGGTGCTGGAACGGCGCGGGCATGGCCGGCGGCGGTGACCACGGGTGGGCGCCGCTGGGTTGCCCGGCCGGGTCGCCGTGCGGCGCGGGCAACTGGTCGCGGCGGCGCGGCGGGCCCGATTGGTCGCCGTCCGGCGGAAACAGCGCAGCCGGGGCGGTGCCGTTCGTGCCCGGCGTCCCCGGTGGCGCCCAGGGCGATGACGGCGAGCCGGCCGGCTCGCCGTAGTGCTCGGCATCGCCGGCGTTTCCGCGGCGCGGGTACGCCGGCGCGTCGTGGTCCGGGCCGACGGTGTCCGCGCTGATGCGCTGACGCCCCGGCCCCCCCGGGTCCTTCGGGGCGGGGGGGACGCCGCCGGCGGAGCGGTCCGCCCCC
>DASVVF010000723.1:0-6441 GCA_036386695.1 Catenuloplanes sp.
CTCGACGTAGGCGACCTTGGACACCGGCACGATGATCCGACGGCCCTTCTCGTCCTGCAGGGAGAGCACGCCGTCGGCGGCGATCGCATCGGTCACCGTCCGCTCGACCTCGGTCGGCGTCTGCGCGCTCTCGATGACCAGCTCGCGCGCGGCGTACTGCACGCCGATCTTGACCTCCACGGGGGTCCTCCTCTTTCGGGCGAATACCGCACTGCTGGCGGAAAGTGTGCCGCAGGGAAGGCTAGCCGATCCGCCCGGATGACTGTCAGGGCGACTCGCCCGGCACCCCGCGTGCCGGCTCATCGCGGGTTGTCATCGTCGACTGCCCGGCAACCACGGGCGCGGTCTCCCCGGATGCGGTGCCCTCGGTTTCCGGGGATCCCGCCGGGGCGGATTCCCCGGGTGCCGTGGCCCCGGGTTCGGCCGATCCCGCCGGCGCGGGTTCCCCGGATCCAGCGGTTCCCGCCTCGCCGGCGCCCGGGGGCGTCGCCTCGCCCTGCAGGGGGAAGCTGGCGATTCCCCGCCAGGACAGGGCCGTGAGCAGCGCCTCGGCTTCCGCCTTCGGCACCTGCCGGCCGCCGGCCAACCAGAACTGGGCGGCCGTCTCGGCTGCGCCGACCAGCCCGGAAGCCAGCAGTTCGGCGCGCGAGCGACTCACGCCGGTGTTGGAGATGATCGTGTCGGTGATCGCCGCGATGCATTCCCGCTCGACGCGTTCGACCCGCTCCCGGACTGCCGGTTCGTTGCGCAGGTCCGACTCGAAGACCAGCCGGAACGCTTCGCTGTCATGGTCGACGAAGTCGAAGTACGCCTTGACTGCGCCCTTGACCCGTTCCTTGTTGTCGGTGGTGGCGATCATCGCCGAACGCATCTCAGCGACGATCGCGTCGCAGTGGGTGTCCAACAGGGCCAGATACAGCTCCAGTTTGCCGGGGAAGTGCTGGTAGAGCACGGGTTTGGAGACCCCCGCCCGTTCCGCGATGTCATCCATGGCGGCGGAGTGGTAACCGTGGGCGACGAAAACGTCCTGCGCCGCCGCCAGTAGTTGCTTACGACGTGCCGACCGGGGCAGCCGGGTAGGACGGCCCTGCGTCTGTGCGCCGCCCGACGCAGCGGTCATCTGACTACCTCCGAAATATTCGCCTCGTCCAATACGCCCTGGTTGCCCGGTCGTACCGGTGCCCAATACCCGGACATCGAAATGGCCGGACGTAGCAACTTATCGCGACTGACAGCACACGGTAGCCTCAGCGGGGGCGACTGAGGAGCAGGCGGTGGAGGAATCAGGGCAACCCGGCGACGCTGCGAGAGCAGATGGAGTCGGCGACGCGGGACCGCGGGGGGACCGCGCCAAGCCGAGCGCTTGGTCATCCCCGGACGCCGCGTGGTCCGGCACGGGTTCGTCCACCGAGGCCGGGTCGTGGGGCGGCACCACCGACAGCGGAGCCGGCTTCGGCTGGGCTGACGACCGGGGCCGCTTCGCCGATCTGTTGGCGCACCTGACCCCGGCGGCGGGCGGCGGCCCGACCAACGGCCGCAGCCCGGCCAACGGGTACGCCGCGGCCAACGGTCACCGTCCGGTCAACGGACACGAGCCGCACCACGGGTCCGGGCTGTCCGAGAGCGCGGACTATGACGACCGCTGGGCGATCGACCCGCCGTCGACCACCGCCCCGCCGGCCAGCGCCCCTGCGTATCCGTACGAGGGCGACGTCGACGACGCCCACCGCCCCGATCCGAGGTCCACCCCGGCGGGCGAGCGCCCGGCCGCCCTGCCGGCGGAGCGCGCCGAGCCGGGTCGCGGTTGGGAGCCCGCCGGGGAGTACGCCCGCCACGCCCTGCGGGATCCGACCCCCCCGGATGGCCTGCCCGCGCCGTCGACCCCCTCCCCGTGGCGTGAGGCGCTGCAGCCGCACCGGTCCACGCCACCGGCCCAGCCGAGCAGCCCGCCGGGCCAGCCCACGGCGGCACCGACCCATCCGCCGGTCAGCCCACCGGCGCAGTCGGCGGCGGCGCCGGCGTACCCCGTCAGTCCCGCGGGCCAGCCGACGACGGCACCGGCGCAGCCGACGGTGGCACCGGTGCAGCCGGCCGGCCCGCCACCGGTCTACGATCTTGCTCAGCCCCGCCCGCCGTACGAGCCTTCGCGCTACCAGTCGCCCGGTTACCAGCCGGGCCCCTACGAGCCCGCACCGTCGTATCCGCGGCCGAGGTTCGACCCGGCCCGGTTCGACCGGGGGGCGTCCGGACCGGACCCGGCCGAGGACGCCCCGCCGGCGGAGCGCCCGTTCGGATCGGCGGGGCCGACGTCGCCAGCCGGTTATCCGGCCCGGACGTTGGCCGAGCCGCCGTTGGATCCCGATTCCGAAGCGGCCGCGGCGGTCCTGCCCCAACGCGTTCCGGCCCAGCCGGACGTGCCCGTCGTCCCGGAGCCGCCGTCCGTGGATCCACCCGCCGAGCCACCCGAATTGGCCCGTATCGCGAGCCATCTGCGCCGCGATGACCCGCCTCCGGATCAGCGGCCGGACGGATTCGACGTCAAGGCGATCCTGGCGGCGGTACGTGAGGTGCCCGGCGTACGGGATGCCTCGTTGCGCACCACTCCGGCCGGCGCCCACAGTCTGCGGTTGGAGTTGGCCCAGGGCGCCGACCCGGCCGAGGTCAGCCGGGTGGTGGCCCGGCTGCTGTCGGACCGGATGGGTCTGTCCGCCGCGCCGCAGAATCTGCCCGGGCTCGACCCCCCCGGTGGTTACGCACCCCCGGCCACGCCGTACGTGCCGGCCCAGGTCCAACCGCACTCCCGTCCGTCCACCGGTGAACCGGCGTCGGCGCGTCGAGCGGGCGGGACATCATGGCCATTCGGTGGATCGTCGCCGCCCGCGCAGCCTGAGTCGCCCGGGCTGACGTCCGCGCCGCCCGCACCGTCCACTCCGTCACCCGAACCGTCTACTTCCTCACGTTCGGTAGTCGGCCGATCGGCTCCCACGTCACCCGGGTGGCTGGATCCGCCGACCCAGTCTCCGCCGGTCCAGAGCCCACTGACCCAGCCGTTCCTCGGGCAGTCCCCGCTGGCCGAGTCGACCCCGTTGGCGGCCGGCGAGCCGACCGGAGTGCCCCGGGTGTCGTCCGGTGCCCGGGGGCGGGCCACCGTGGAGCCCCGCTTCGCGCAGCGGCAGGGGGCGCCGGAGCCCGCCGGTGAGCCGACGGCGGACGAGGGGGCGTTGTGGGGGCCCGGCCTCGGCGCTGAGCCGGCGGGCCAGGGGCCCGACAGCGACGTCAGGCCGCCCCGGCCGCTGGTGCCCGGGCATCCGCCGGCCCCCCGGGTGCTGATCGACCAGGTCCGGGTCAGCACCTTCGGCATTGAGGCCACGGTGGAGGTCCGATTAGCTGTCGGTGACCGCACCGCTACCGGAATGGCCACCGGCCCTGCCGTCGACGCGTACGTCGTCCGCCTCTGCGCCACCGCCGCCGCCACCGCGGTGGACGAGCTGCTGAGCCTGGCGGACCAGCCACACGGGCCGGTCCGCTGCTTCGTCGAGCATGCCGCCGCCGTGCCGCTGGGCTCCTGCGAGGTGGCGGTGGTGGTGTTGTTGCTCACCTGTGCGGGCTGGGTCGAGCAGTTGGCCGGGTCCGCCGTGGTGGCCGGCGATCAGCGCCAAGCGGCCGTCCGGGCCACCCTGGCGGCGGTCAACCGACGCCTTGAGGCGCTGTTGTCGTGATCGGACGGCCGGAGCCCCGCGCAGGTCGGCGCGGTGCCGGCCATCCGTCACTGTGCTGGGGGTCGGCCGGACGGCGCGGCACACTGGTGGCATGAAAAGAGCCATCCTCGCCGCCGACGACCAGCTCCCCGAGGCCGCGGAGCCGCCGCCGCCCTGGCCGGCGCGGCAGGTGCGGCTGGACGCGGCGATATTGCAGGTGCGCGACACGGACACCGGCGGCCCGTCGGCGCAACCGGCGGTCTACGTGCACGGCCTCGGCGGATCCTCCCAGAACTGGACCGACGTCGCCGGCCTGCTGGCCGGGCGCCTCAACGGGCAGGCCGTCGACCTGCCCGGCTTCGGCTACAGCGACCCGGCCAAGCGGTACACCATTCCCGCCTTCGCCGACCGGCTGGTGCGCTACCTGGAGTACGCCGACCGTGGGCCGGTGCACCTGATCGGTAACTCCCTCGGCGGCTCCATCGCCGTGTGGGTGGCCGGCTGCCGACCGGACCTGGTGCGCACCCTGACCCTGATCTCCCCGGCCATGCCGTTCCTGGATCCGCGGCGCACCCTGCAGGGCCGGGTCCTGCCGCTGCTGGCCCTGCCCCGGGCGGACCGCATCGCCGCCTGGCATCTGGCCCGCATCGAACCGTCGGTGATGGCCCAGCAGGTGCTCGACGCGTGCTTCGGTGACCCCACCCGGATCAGTGAGCAGCGGCGGTTGGAGGCGATCGAGGAGGTCAAGCTGCGGTTCACCGTCGACCATTACGCCAAGGCGTACCTGGGCACGCTGCGCGGCCTGGTGTCCAGCTTCCTGCGGGCGTACCTGCCCGGGGAGAACTCACTGTGGCGGATCGCCGCCCGGATCAGCGTGCCGACCCTGGTGATCGGCGGCATGCGCGACAAGCTGGTCGACGTGCGGGTCCCCGCCCAGGTGGCCAGGATCATTCCGGACAGCCGGTTGCTGCTGCTCGACGGCGTGGGTCACGTTCCGCAGATGGAGGTGCCGCGGGTCGTGGCCCGGGCCATCGCCGGCCTGCTCGATGAGGTCGCCGGTGCGCCGCGCCCAACCTCGGACCAGGTGCGGTGGCGTCTGCCGGCGCCGCACCGGCTGGATCCACACATCGAGATCACTGGCTGACAAACGTCCGTTACGCTGTGCCGATAGTGTGCGGGCCTCCCCGATTGAGGGGGGCAACCGGCAAAATCTTGTGGCAGGCTTGCCGGCGATGGCTCTTCAACAAACCCGTCCCCGGCCGGCCCCCAGGCGCCTCAGGAGCCATCGACGCCGCGCCCGGGCCAGGCGTCGCGAGGTCTGGTCGGTGCTCGCGGCCGGGGCGGCGCTGTTCGCCATCGCGGCACTGACCGTGGCGATCGGCCTGCCGCAGTTGGCCGACGGCAATCCGGGCGGCGTTCCCTTCGGCGGCGCCGCGGTGCCCATCGGTGACCGGGAGCCGGCTGCCGACCGGGATGCCGCCGCCGACCGGGAGGCCGTCGCGCAGGCCCCGACCGGCGGCCCGCCCCCCGGCGAGCCGGGCGCACCGACCCCCGGCGGTGACCGGCAGGTACTCCGGTTGCCCGGTCCGGTGCCGCAGGAGGGCACCGGACAGTTCCGCTTCGCCGCCGGTGGCGGTCCGCTGCTGGGCCGCTCCGGGACGGTGCTGCGGTTCCGGGTCGCGGTGGAGGACGGCAGCCAGGAAGACCTGGACCCGGTCATCAGCCTGATCGACACCACGCTGGGTGATCCACGCAGTTGGACCGGCGACGGGCGTACCCGGATGCGGCGGGTGTCCGAGCGCGAACCGGCGGACTTCACGATATACCTGGTCACCGCCACGCTGGCCGGCCGGATGTGCCTGGCCGGGGGGGTCGACATCACGGTGGACGGTAGGCCGTACACGTCCTGCCGCGCGCCCGGCAAGGTGATCCTCAACCTGAACCGGTGGCGCCAGTCGGTGCCGGGGTACGTCGACGGCGGGGTGCCGTTGCAGAACTACCGGCAGTACGTGATCAACCATGAGGTCGGCCACGAGCTCGGCCACGGTCACGAAAAGTGCCCGGGACAGGGTCGTCCGGCTCCGGTGATGCTGCAACAGACGCTTGACCTACGCGGTTGCGTGGCGAACTCCTGGCCCCGGTTGGACGGCAGGCGCTACGCCGGGTCGACGAGCTAGCCGCCCGTGCCGGGGTCGCCGGCCCGCCCGGGCGTGACCACCCCGGGGTTGCTCGCCGCTGCCGGTGCCCCGAGCGGGGGCGGGTGGGGCGGCCCGGCTCCCCCGGACGGGTACCGCCGAACGGGTTGATGTGGGAATCGCGCTTCTCCACGCCCCCGGCATGGCAATCTGGCAGAGCTATGTCAAATCCGGCAAACCGTCCTTATCGTTCCCGGTTCGCCGTCGGGGATGACGCCTCCCAGGACTCCGCACAGGCGCCGACACGGCGCGCGCCGGAGGAGCCGGATTCGACCCCGACGGCCCAGACCCCGCCCGGTGGTCCCGTGCGGCGCGACTACGGCCTGCGACGTCGGCACGAACCCGAAGTCAAGCTGGGCCGCGACCGCACCGACAGCGGGCGACGTACCACGCAGCCGAGAGGCGAGCCGCCGGGCGCCGACCGTCCCGGCACCGACCCGCCCCGGGCCGGGTACCCGCGGGCAGGGCAGCCCCGCACCGGTCAGCCGCGTGCCGATCCGGCCCGCGACCGGCAGCCCCGCACCGGTCAGCCGCGTGCCGATCCGGCC
>DASVVF010000724.1:0-3961 GCA_036386695.1 Catenuloplanes sp.
CGCAGCGCGGCGGGGTCGAGTCGACCGGCGGCGGTGGCGAGGCGGATGCCGAGGTGATCCAGGCCGACGACCGCGAGCCATCCGGCGCAGGCCTGGTCGTGGCCTTGTGGGCTGAGGTGGCACGCGAAGATCGGCGCGGTCAGCGTCGCCTCGTGCCCGGGCGTGCCGTTGGTGGCGGCGAGTTCGGCGTAGCGGTGGGCGGGGAACTTGCCCGCCGGGGTGTCGCGCCGCCACGGGCATTCCCCGCAGGGTCGCCGTGGGTGCCGGATCGGCTCAATGGTCACCGGTGCTGCCCTCCTGGGCGGTGCGGGTGCCGGTTGGGTGGGCTTCGCCGGGCGGGTCGACCTCGACGAATCCCCAGAGTCGGTGGATGAGGCGCAGCGTCTGGGTGGAGTAACGGTCGGCGAAGCCGCGGCAGATCGCCGGTTCGGTGTCCGGGTACAGGTATCCGAGGGTGGAGTGGCACACGACGTACGACTCGGTGCGGCGTGCCTCGTTGATGAACTCGCGGAGCCGGTCGGTGCCCAGGTGTAGCCGATCGCCGGCCTTGAAGATGCAGGTGGCGCACTGCCGCGACAGCAGGCGGCTTTTGCCGAGAACAGGGTCGCCGACGCTGGCGCGGTCGGTGTCCTCCGGGTCGTCGGGTGGCATGGGGTCCATGATGGCGCTCCTCGCGGTGGTTCAGGGTCCGCCGGACCGGCGGACCCTGCGGCGGGTACGTGACGGTCGGAAGCGGCACCGGTCGCGGGCGGCGACGGCGGCGACCGGAGCCGCAGGCGTCACCAGCAGATCCGGGTTGACCTCCGACAGGACGTCGTCACCGTCCGGCGATGCGGGCGGCGTTGGCGAGGTCAGTGGCCGACTGTGGTGTGCCGCCGCCGTTGACCAGCAGGTACAGCTCGGCCTCCGCCTCGGTGTCGGGCAGGCGGGCCACGACGCAGGGCAGGCTCATTTGGCTGTGGACGCGTCGGCGGCCGGCCTCGGTGAGGCCGCTGCTGTGCACGTAGGGGCCGTCGTCGGTGTCCTGCGTGGTGTGGATCCAGTCGGGCGGCAGCCACGAGGCGGGGACCGCGAGGGTGCCGTCTTCCCAGGCGAGGGCGGTTTCCAGGCGTTGCCGGCCGTCAACGACGGCGTAGGCGGTGCGGGCGTGCGGATCGCCGGCGTGCCACTCGCGGCCCATCCGGTTGTTGAGGGTGATCGCGGCGACCGGAACGCCCATCAGCCAGGACCGCATCAGGGCTATCTGTTGGTCGGTGGTCCACACACTGCCGCGCTGGTAGGGCGGGTCGAGCACGATGCTGCCGCGCCGGATGCCGTTGGTGTGGTCCTCGACGTAGCGGTCCGAGGAGCTGGTCCACAGGTGAGTGAGCGGGGCGGTGGTCTGGCGGGTCATCACGGCCGCCCGCATGGCCGTGGCGGTGTCCGCCGGCGGGTTTGGCTGCGGCTGTGCGCCGTCATCCGGGCTGAGGTGGTGGCGGCTGTGCGGCAGCCACCGGTCGCGTCGGGTGGCTTCGTAGACGGCGACCGTGTCGGCGGCGGGGTCGATGAGGTAGAGCCAGGTCACGTCGATCGGGGCGAGGTCGGTGATGCGGCCGTCGAGCAGCGGACTGTCGTCGGCTGCGGTGTAGCCGATGCCGGGAACGGCGGTGGGGTCGGTGGAGTCGTGGCGGGCTTCGACGCTGAGTTCTGCCCAGGTGTGCTCGAGCAGGGTGGCGGTGACGCTCGGCCAGTCGTGGGCGTCGTCGTGGAGTTGTCGCAGGATGGGGACGAGCTGCTCGGGGTGGTCACCGAGGTGCAGTGTCCGAACGCGGAATCGATCATGGGGTTGGGTGGTGCCGATGAGGCAGACGGTCAACGTTGTCTCCTTGGGTGTGCCGGCCGGGCGTCGCGATGTCGGCCGAGCCGCGTGGGTCGTTGCAGGGTGATGCGGTGCTCGAAGAGGGCTCGCCGCGTCTGCGGCGAGCCCGGTGGAGGAAATCGTTCGGGGTATGGGTGTCGGGCGGTGTGTAGGCGGGGCGGGCTCACGCCGACGGATGCGAGGCGACGCAGGCGGGTGCGGCACCGTGGCGGCGCATGAGCCCCGGGGGGCCGGCGAGTCGGTCAGGGTTCAGCTGGTCTCGGGTGTGGGGATTGACCCGTCGATGCTCCAGGTGGCGCCGACGCGGGCGGGGTAGCGTCCGGCGCTGGTGTAGTCGCGCGGAAGCGGCGACTGGTGGGGCTTGTCGGTGCGGGGGCGCCTGCCGATGATCTGGATGGGAGGTCGCCGGGTGCCCCTGGGGCGGGATTCGTAGCGCTCGGACAGCACGTTGACGTAGTCGATCTCGGAGGCGTAGGGCACGTACAGGCCACGCAGGACTGTTCCGCCGAGCCGGTCGCAGCAGGACGCGACCACCGGGTACCAGCCGGTCAGGACCGCGGTGACGAGATGGCCGCAGGACAGGGCGAACTCGAAAACGCACAGCCGGTGTTGTTCCGGGTCGTCCGTGGCTGCTGAGTCGGCGCGGTTCGGGTTGTTCCCGGGCGGTGTGCAGGGGCGGCAGATCGAGCCGAGGTCGGATTGATAGCCGCCGTCGCATTCCTCGCACACGATGCGCAGGCAGGATCGGCATTCGCCGGAGGCGATGCTTTGAAGGCTGGTGCCGCAGAACCCGCAGCGGCCGGCGAGGCAGTCGTCGGCGTGGTGCCCGGGGCGGTGGTGGTGGCACGGGTGGTCATGCAGGGTGGCTGCGGCGCGGGTGCTGGTAGACGGTGCAGGCTGTCGGCTGTTTGCTGCCGTCGGTGTCGTAGTGGACGGCGATGACGTGCGCGTCACGGTGGTCCTTTCGGTTGGTGACTGACGGGATTGTTGTTGCCGGAGACCGGCGGTGAGGTGAGGTCGGACTCGCATTCGGCGGTTGCGCGTCATTCAAGGCAGCGAATGGCTTCGGTGCCGGGTCCGATGAGCCGGGAGACGGTTCGTGCGGTGACCGTTCGAGGTGACGCAACAGGATCGTGCTGCGCTGGGCGGCGGGTAGTCGTGCCGTCGCGTGCACGAGGGGGGCTGGCCCGGGACGGGACGGGTTGGACACCGTCGCACGGTCGAAGGAAGGTATGGACGCAGTGTTGATCAGCCGCCGGTGTGCCGGAGCAACGCCCCGCCCAGAGCCTTGGCGATCTGGTTGGGGCGAGCTGCCGGTCGGCGTCGATGGTGGTGTGGCCGAGGGACCGTGGGTGGTCTGGCCCCGACGAAGCCCCGCATGCGGGGTTTCGTCGGGGCGCTGGCGGCAGCGGTCGGCCGGTTCAGGTGCCGTCGGGTGTGCTGGTGTGTGCGGGGAGCAGGCGCCACAGGTTGACCAGTTGCCGCAGGTGCTCGATGCGGTCGGCGCGTATGGCGATCAGCGCGTCGAACCGCGGTCCGCTGGCTTGCAGCTCACCAAGGGGGTTGAGGGTGGGGACAAGCTCGCCGGCCGTGGCGCTGAGGCTCTGGTCGACCTTGCGGGCGCAGGCGTGCACCTGCCTGGTGACGTCGGTGAGTTCCCTGTCAACGGAACGGACCGCTTCCGCGGCCTGTTCCACCGCGTGGGCCAGCGCCTTGTCGAGACCACCGTGCCGATGGGCGGCGATGATGGCGTCGTCATCGACGCGTTGGCCGGTGTACTTCAGGCATAGAGCAGCGAAGTCCATGATGGATGCTCCGTTTCCGTAGCGGGTTGAGGGCGGCTGATGGGGTGAGCGGCTCGGGTCAAGGCTTGTCTGCCTTGGAAGGGGGTGCACGGCTCTCCGGATTCACCGGATGGGCCTCGTAGCTATGCCCGTCGCGGAAGTCGACGCCGGGTCGGAGCTTGGGTGGGCACAACACCCGGTCCACGACCTTGCCGAGCTGGCGACGCAGATGGGTCGGGTACGCAGCGTGGGCATCGTGGCGCGGCACGTTCGCCCATCAGCGATAGAGGGATGGAGTCGTTGACCGGGAGACCTCCCA
>DASVVF010000725.1:0-2259 GCA_036386695.1 Catenuloplanes sp.
AGGGCGATGGCCGCGGTCGCCGCCACCGCGCTGGCGGCCAGCGAGAACCCGACCCCGGCTCCCCGCGACTCGTGCAGCGGGCCGTTGCGGTCCGGGCTGATGAACCAGCCGGCGGCGGCAACCGCGAACAGCGCGACTCCCCACAGGTGCCAGCGCAGTCCGCCCGGCGCGGGCCCCACCGCGCGCAGCGCCAGGTGTCGGGAGACGAGGATCACGGCGGCGACGAGCAGGATCAGCCCGCCGCTCAGGGCGTGTGACTGCATGACCGCCACGGTGTCGCTGCAGTCGGCGGCGAACCCACTGGGCGGTTCGGCGGGGCAGGCGGGCAGGGTTTCCGGCCGCAACCGCAGCAGGACCGCTACGCCGATGGCGTTGACCAGGTACGCGGCGCCGAGAACGAGCAGGGCCAGGCCGGCCAGCAGGGCGGTGCCGAACGACACCGAGGTCAGCACCGAGCCGCGCTGGGCGCGCCGCAGCTGGGTGGCCACCATCCGGGGGCTGCCGAACCGGCTCACCGCCTGCCGCTCGGCCTGCTCCGGTGGGATGCCGGCGGCGGTCGCCTCGTCGATCGCGGCGCGCAGGTGGTCCTCGGTCTCGGCCAGCACCCGGCGGCCGGCCGCGCCGGTGCCGGCCAGCCGGTCGAACATCTCGTCCAGGTACCGCTCCAGCAGGCTCACGCGGTGCCTCCCTGGGGCATGCGCTCGCGGCCCTCGCCGCGCTCGGTGCGCTCGGTGCACTCGCTCATGCGAACGCCTCCGTCCCGCCGCGGGACATGATCGCCTGCATGCCGCGCGAGAAGATCGACCATTGCTGGCGCTTGGCCTGCAGCGCGGTGACGCCCCCGGGGGTCAGCTGGTAGACCCGTCGGCGCCGGGAGGTGCTGGTGTCCCATTCGCTGGTGATCAGCCCGTCGCGTTCCAGGCGGTGCAGGGCCGGGTAGACGGTGCCCTCCGGCAGGTCGAACGCGCCGTCCGACTGCTCCCGCAGGGCACTGATCAACGCGTAGCCATGGGTGGTGCCGGTCCGGTGCAGGGTGGCCAGGAGGAGTAGGTCCAGGTGTCCACGGAGATCCATGCCTAGGAGTCTAGGCATAGGCATGCTAGGTATCAAGACCCAGATCATTCCTCGCCGCCCCGCGTCGGGGTGCGGGCGTGGCGCGTTATTTGTCCTGAATGGTGCGTACCTGGCGGTCGCCCGCACCCTGTACCCCCGCGAGAGGACTGAGATGCGAGGCCGGATCAAGCCCGGGCGGGCGGCGGGTGTACTTGCCCTCGTCGCGGTCCTGATCGTTGTCACCCTGCCCGTCCTGATGGCACAGGGCTCCCCGTCACACGGCGTCGACCTGCGCCAGGCCGGCCACTGGATCTACCAGCAGGCCCTGAAGGCCGCGTTCCACGTGCACGGGGGGTCCAAGCAGATCGACGCGCGGATCGCCTTGCCGGGCACCCACGGCGGGCCGGTGGTGCAGGGCGATACCCACGCCTACCTGGTCGACGGCTCGACCGTGGTCGCCTTCGGCATGTCGACGCTGACCGTGGACGCGACGTATCCCACCGGCATCGCCGAGGAGCCGCTGCCGCTGGAGGTCCCGGGCGGGCCGTACCTGGTCTATCCGCGCGCCGGAGCGGTGATCCGGCTGGGACTGCCGCTGGCCAGCATCCCGGTCGGCGGACCGGTCGGCAGCGCCGTCGGCACCGAGGACGGCACGGTCTGGGTGCACCGCGCGGACACCGGGGCCCTGTGCTACCTGGCCCGCGACGCGCACCGGTTCCGGTGCGTCGCCTACGCCCCGGCCGGCGGGGGGGGTGCGCTGACCATTGTGGACGGGCTGGCCGGGTTCTTCGAAACCGCCGCCGGGACGCTGTCCATACTGGATATCCATGGACTCGGGACACCGGTCCGGATGCTCGACGGACTCCCGGGCGGCGGCGCGGTCGCCACCGCCGACTCCGCCGGCCGGCTGGCCGTCCTCGACCCGCACAACACCGTCCTGCACCTGGCCGACACCAGTTGGGTGGACAACCCGCGCCCGACCGCCGGTGCCGCCGTGCGGGTGGACCTCGAAGCCGGGCGCTACCAACGCCCGGTCGCCGCCGGGTCGGCGGTGGCCGTACTCGACCTGACCCGCTCCCGGCTACTGACCTTCGGCAGTGACGGCGTCCGGCGCGGCACCGTGCCGGTCCGCGCGCCGGCCGAGCGCGCCCGCCTGGTTCCCGGCGCCGACGGTCGGGTGTACGTCGACGACGGCGCCGGCGCCCA
>DASVVF010000726.1:0-3389 GCA_036386695.1 Catenuloplanes sp.
CCCCCCCACCCCATCGGTGGGAGAGCAGTTCGGGGCGGCGGTGGTCGCCGGCCGCCCAGGGTGTGGTCAGGTGGCCTCCGGCCCGCTAGACGCGCTTCGGTGGCGCCTCGGCCATGGCGGAGCGCAGGGTGGCCACCAGGACCTCGGAGGTGAAGGGCTTCTTGACCAACCGGGCGTCCGGGTCGATCAGCCCCTTGTCCACCGCGACGTCCCTGGGTAGCCCGGAGACGTAGACAACCCGCAGGTCGGGACGCAGGGTGAGCGCGGTGCGGGCCAGTTCACCCCCGGAAACACCGGGCAGGCCCAGGTCGGTCAGCAGGATGTCGATGATGCCGCTGTGCTCCCGGCAGGTGGAGACGGCCTGGTCCGGGTCGGCGGCCACCAACGCGTCGAAGCCACGCCGTTCCAGCATGCGGCGCATGATGTCGCGCAGGTCCTCTTCGTCGTCGACGACCAGCACGGTGGGGCGAACCGACGAATCCGGGTCCTCCGACATGGGGCTCCTCGTGCTGGCGCTCGTGGCCGACCGCCCCGCGCCAGGGGTGGGCGGCAGCGGGTCAGGGAAGCGGTGGCTGGACCGGCGCATCGTCACGCTATCCCGGGCATTGCCTGATATCCCCGGGTTTGCCGCAAAGACGGCAAAGGCGGGCATCCTCCGGAGAGGGTGCCCGCCCGGGCCTACCGGGGTGGTCAGGGTCGCAGCGTCCAGGAGTGCAGATATCCGGTGTGCCGCCGGTACGCGTCGCGGACCCGCAGGCCCCAGATCCCGTCGCGGGGGCTGGCGGCGGCGTCCACCACGTAGGTGGCGTCCAGGTTGTTGGCCCGGTCGGCCGTCGTCGCGGCCTTCAACGGGTACCGGGTGCCGTCCGGTGCGATCAGTTCCAGCACCAGGCTGCCCCGGTGGCCGTGCTTGACGTGCACCTCGACGGTGGTCGCGGCCGACGCCGTACCGGGGCACCCGGCGACCGTGAGTCGGCTGGTGACGGTGGACAGGTCGGCCATCATCAGCTTCGAGCCGGCGGTGAACCGGTCACAGGAGGCGGGCGCCGGCGGCGCGGCCGGTGGGGCGGGGGTGAGCGGCGCCGAACCGGTGAACAGCAGCCGGTCCGGCGAACCGGCACCGCCCCTGGTCAGCCTGCCGGTGCTGGCCCGGGCGACCAGGGCATCGCGGACCTGGGCGGGTGTGCTGCCCGGGCTGGCGCCCAGGACCAGGGCGGCGGCTCCGGCGACGTGCGGAGCTGCCATCGAGGTGCCGCTCATCGTGGTGGCGGCGGTGTTACCGGCGTGGCCGGCCGAGGTGATGGCCGAGCCGGGCGCGAAGATGTCCAGGCAGCTTCCGTAGTTCGAGAACGACGACCGGGCGTCGGCGCGGTCGGTGGAACCGACCGTGATCGCCGTCGGGACGCGGGCCGGTGACTGCAGGCAGGCGTTGGCGTTGTCGTTGCCGGCGGCCAGCACGAAGCCGACGCCGGAGGAGATGGAGCGACGCACCGCGTCGTCCAGGGCGCGGCTGGCCGGCCCGCCCAGGCTCATATTGGCCACCGCCGGCTTGACCGCGTGCGCGGTCACCCAGTCCACCCCTTTGATCACCTGCGAGTAGGTGCCGCTGCCCTGGCAGTCCAGCACCCGTACGCCGACGAGCTTGACGTTCTTCGCCACCCCGTACCGGGCGCCGCCGACCGTGCCGGCGACGTGGGTGCCGTGTCCGTTGCAGTCGTCGGGGTCCGGTCGGGAGTCGAAGTCCCAGCCGTTGCGGGCCCGTCCGCCGAAGTCGACGTGCGCGGTGCGGATCCCGGTGTCGATGATGTAGGCCGTCACGCCGGCGGCCGAGTCCGACGCGTACGAACGGGACAGCGGCAGGTCACGCTGGTCGAGGCGGTCCAGGCCCCAGGTCGGATCGGTCTGCACGGCGGCCAGCGAGACGATCCGGTCCTGCTCGACGTAGGCGACGGCCGGGTTCGCGGCCAGCCGACGGGCGCCTGCGGCGGACATCCGCACCGAGAAGCCCCGCACCGCGGAGGTGTAGGCGGTGTGCAGCACGCCCCCGTACCGTCGGCTCAGCTCGCTCGCCGCGGCGAGGGCGGCGGACGGACCGGCCGGTGCCGGACCCGCCCGGAGCACCACGATGTAACTGTCCGGGACGGTGCCGGCCGCTCCCTGGTGCAGGACCGTGCCGACACCGTCGGTCGGGGCGCCGGGTGCCGGCCCGGCCGACGCGGCGGTGGCCGGGCTGACGGCGCACAGACCGGCGGTGACGGCGACCAGGCAGCCGGTGGCGCGACGACGGAGATCCTTGCGGGTCATTGAGTCCCTCACGTGCTGCTTCAGAAGTCCCCGCCGGCGGCGCTCGGGGGGACGTGTGGTGATCGTTGAGGGAATGCTGCAGTGGCCGGGGAGCGGTCCGGGACCCTGCCGGTTGCTCGACGGTTGCAACCGGGGGCGGTGAGCGCGAGCCGGTGGTCATGGGGTGTGGCGCGGCGCCGTTCCGCTAAGCCGGTTCGCGGGCGGGCCGAAGTTCCCGCTGTCAGGTCCGATAACGCCAGCCAAGGAGCCCACGATGACGCCGACCCTGGTACTGCCATCGCCGGTTGACCTCGTCCCATCCATGCCGGAGCGGTGTGACGGCTGCGGCGCCGCGGCCAAGCTCGGTTTCCGACTCCAGTCCGGCGGCGAGTTGGCGTTCTGCGGGCACCACGCGAACCGCCACGCGCCGGACATCGCCCGCCTGGCGGCACAGATCACGATGGAAGCGGACTTCGCCTGGGTCGGGGTCCCGCGGGTCGGCACCTGACCTGCGCCAGTGACGCATCCGGGGGGAGTGGGGACATCGTCCCGACTCCCCCTTTTCCGCGGCCCCCGAGGGCCCCGGCCGGTACGGCGCCGGCCGGGATGAGAGCACTCCCGGGGCGTCACCCCCGCTGATATGCTCCATTGGTCCGTTCTAGGCGCTGTGGCCTAAGTAATGGTTTATAGCCCGCAATGGAAGGGCGCCGCCGGTGGGACTCCCCCGTGACGTGTGGTGGTGGTCCCGCGCACTGGGAGTCATCGCCGGCGCGGCGATCACCGCCGTGGGCGCGGCCGCGGCGCTCGGAGTCCTGCAGCTGCGCCGGCCCGAACGGCCCGGCACAGCGGCCGCCGTCGGCGCCCTCGCCGCCGTACTGGTCCTGCTGGCGATCATCACCAAGCTGGTACGCGGGCTCACCCGGTCGGATCGGGAACAACGCCGGCTGGTCGCGGCGCTGCGGGAACGGCAGGACTTCACCGACACGCTGCTGCAGTCCATCAACGAGGGCGTGGTCGTGCTCGACGCCGACCGCCGGGTGATGGACGTCAACAGCCGATGGCAGCAGATGACCGGGCGCCGCGCCGAGGACGCCCGCGGCACGCTG
>DASVVF010000727.1:0-4509 GCA_036386695.1 Catenuloplanes sp.
CCCTGATCGGTGACACCCCGTACGGCGACGCCCAGCGCGCCGTCTTTCCCGGCCTGGTCGGTCACATCAACGCCGACCCGGCGGTGCGGTTCGTGCTGCACGCCGGTGACGTGAAGAGTGGCTCGACCACCTGCGACGACGCCCGCTTCGCCGACCTGGCCGGATTGTTCGACACGTTCGCCGATCCGTTCGTGTTGACCCCCGGCGACAACGAGTGGACCGACTGCCACCGCACCGCGGCTGGCGGCTACCTGCCTACCGAGCGGTTGGCCGCCGTACGCCGGGTGTTCTACCCGCGGCCCGGCCGGACGACCGGAGGGCGGGCCATGCCGGTGCTCACCCAGGCGCTCGATCCGCGGTACCGCCCCTACCGGGAGAACGTGATGTTCCTGCGCTCCCGGGTGGTGTTCTCGACGGTGCACGTGGTGGGCAGCGAAAACGGGGTGGATCCGTGGGCGCAGCTACCGGGCGGCGACCGCCCCGGGGAGAGACTGGCCGAGGTCACCGCGCGCACTGGTGCCGCGCTCGCCTGGATCGACGCGACGTTCGCCGCCGCCCGCGCCGGTCGGGCCGCCGCGGTGCTGCTGATGATGCAGGCGGAGCCGACAGCCACCCCGGGCTTCGCGGAGATCCGGGCGAAGATCGTGTCGCAGGCCCGCGCGTTCGGCCGGCCGGTGCTGCTGGTCCACGGTGACGAGCACGTCTACGAGGTGGAGGCCGGCTACGCGGGCGTGGCGAATCTGACGCGGCTGGAGACCTTCGGCGACACCGCCGCCCACTGGCTGCGGGTCACCGCGGACCCGCGCCACCCGGCCGTGTTCCAGTGGCAACCGCAGGCGGTGCCGGCAGGCTGACGGCCCGCACGACCGCACCACGTCGGCGGCGCGCTGACCAGTCCACTCAGACGCCGGTGGTGCCGTCGATGCGTTCCCGGATCAGGTCGGCGTGGCCGTTGTGGCGGGCGTACTCCTCGATCATGTGGACGTAGATCCAGCGGAGGCTGACGTCCTGGTCCATGAAGCGCCCGGTGTCGGTCAGGAGGCGGGCGGCGCAGTGCTCGCGCGCGCGGGCGATCTCCGCCCGCCAGGTGTCGAGCGCCGCCCCCAACGTGGCGCCCTCGGACAGGTCGAAGCCGCCGTCCGGCCCGCCCGGATCGGCCCGCGGGTCGTGGATGGGCGGGACCTGTTCCCCGGCGAGCACCCGGCGGAACCAGTTCCGCTCCACCTCCGCCAGGTGCTGGACCAGGCCGGTCAACGTGAAGCCGGACGGCGGCACCGATGCGGTGGCGGCCTGCTGGTCGTCCAGCCCCGCGCACTTCATGGCCAGGGTGGCGCGGTGGAAGTCGAGCCAGCTCTCCAGCGTGGTGCGTTCGTCGGCGTTCAAAGGCGGCATGGGGCGCTCGACGGTGCTCATTGATCGAGTATCGCCCGCCTCGGTGCCGCCTAGTTGGCGGTCCCGAGGGTTTGCATCATCGCGGTCGGGTAGCGGTCGCCCCGGGCGGCACCGGCCGGGACCGCTTCCTCGATGGCGATGAGGTCGTCGGGCGTCAGCACGAGCTCCAGCGCCCCCAGCGCCTCGGTGAGCCGCGCACGCGTCCGAGCGCCGACCAGCGGCACGATGTCGGTGCCCTGCGCGGCCACCCAGGCGATGGCGACCTGTGCCACCGAACTGCCCCGCCGTGCCGCGACCGCCCGCAGGGCTTCCACCAGTCGCAGGTTGTGCTCGACATTTCCGTTGGCGAAGCGGGGGCTGTACGCCCGGAAGTCGCCCTGCCCCGCGACGCGCCCGGGTTGCCAGTGCCCGGAGATGAGCCCGCGGGACAGGACCCCGTAGGCGGTCATCGCGATGCCCAGTTCGCGCAGCACGGGCAGGATCTCCGCCTCGACGCCGCGGGAGATCAGGGAGTACTCGATCTGCAGATCCACGATCGGGTGCACCGCGTTGGCCCGGCGGATCGTGTCGGCGTCAACCTCGGACAGGCCGATGTGCCGCACGTATCCGACCTTCACCAGCTCGGCGATCGCGCCGACGGTCTCCTCGATCGGCACGGCCGGGTCGAGCCGCGCCGGCCGGTAGATGTCGATGTGGTCAACGCCGAGCCGGGTCATCGAGTACGCCAGGAAGTTGCGCACCGCCGTCGGCCGCGTGTCGACGCCGCCCCACGACCTGTCCGGCCCGAACATGCCACCGAACTTGACACTGAGCAGGTAGTCGTCGCGGTCGCGCCCGCGCAGCGCCTCGTTGAGCAGCAGCTCGTTGTCGCCCATGCCGTAGAAGTCGCCGGTGTCGATGAGGGTGACCCCGGCGTCGAGGGCGGCGTGGATCGTGGCGATGCTCTCCCGACGGTCGGCGGCCCCGTAGACGCCGTCGGACATGCCCATCGTTCCCAACCCGAGTGTCGAGGTGGTCGGGCCGGCCTGGCCCAGGATTCGTGTGAACACGGCTTCTCCTTCGTAGGTGTCCCCGTCATCCTGTGGGTCGGGCACGATGGGTGGCAGCGGAGCGGTTTTCCTGGGAGCGCCAGTCCCTGGATGCCGCCGCGGGCCGGGGTGACGATGATGGGCATGCAACGTGACGAGCTCGCCGATTTCCTGCGCCGTCGGCGCTTGGCCATCCAGCCCGCCGAGGTCGGACTCGCGGCGGGGCCGCGCCGGCGAACCGCCGGCCTGCGCCGCGAGGAAGTAGCGCTGCTAGCCGGCATGTCCACCGACTACGTCGTGCGCCTGGAGCAGGGCCGCAGCGCCCAGCCGTCGACCCAACTCCTCGGCGCGCTGGCCCGGGCGCTGCGGCTCACCGATGACGAGCGGGTCCACCTCTTCCACCTTTCCGGTCAGCAGCCGCCACCGTCCAACGGCAGCGACGGGCTGGCCCGCGCCGGCCTGCTGCGCATGTTGAACCTGCTCGGTGACACCCCGGCGCTCGTGGTGTCGGACCTCGGCGAGACCCTCGCGCAGAACCGCATGGCCACGCTGCTCGTCGGCGACCACTCCGGCTACCGCGGTGACCGCCGGTACCACGCCTACCGCTGGTTCACCGACCCCGAGACACGCAGGGTGCACCCACCGCAGGAGGAGGCGCACCATTCCCGGGTCATCGTCGCTGACCTGCGCGCGACCGCCGGTCGACGCCACGGGCAGGCGGACGTCGACAACCTGGTGGCCCGGCTGCGGACGGCGAGCGCCGAGTTCCGTTCGCTCTGGGCCGAGCACCGGATCGCGCTACGCCGGGCCGACCGCAAGGTGATCCTGCACCGGCGGATCGGCGCGATCGAACTGGACTGCGAAACCCTCACCACCCCGGACCAGGGGCAGGTCCTCCTGGTCCTCACGCCGACCACCGGCACGGACGCCGCTGAGAAGCTGGCGCTGTTGTCGGTGGTTGGCCTACAGGAGTTCCCGGTCGATACCGGCTGAGCCGGCCGCTCAGCGATGGGGCGGTTACGGCGGCCGTGGTCGGATCCCCCGGGCCAGTCTGACCCATCAACCGGCGGGTTCGGCGTTTTCGCCGTGCGAAACCGCGACGTCCGGCCGGGGACGACCCGCACTGCGGGTCTTGACTCGGGCAATGGGTAAGCCGTAGCTTTCCGTTCGTGTCTACTTACCAAGCGGGCGCCGGTTGGGACGCTCTGGGGGACCCGACCAGGCGCGCCATCGTCGAGTGTCTGGCCGAGCGACCGCGTGCCGTCGGCGAGCTGGCGAACGCGCTGCCGATCAGTCGGCCGGCGGTATCCCAGCACCTCAAGGTCCTCAAGGACGCCGGGCTGGTCACCGACCGCTCGGCCGGCACCCGGCGGGTATATCGGCTCAATCCCGCCGGCATGGCCGCACTACGTGATCAACTCGACACCTTCTGGAACCGGGCGCTGACCGGCTACCAGGACGTCGTCGAACAACCGACCGAGGAGAAGTGATGACCCAGGCAGCAGACGTGGTGGTCCGCCGGCAGATCGTCGTGGCGGCGTCGATCGAGCATGCCTTCACCGTCTTCACCGAGCGGTTCGGCGACTTCAAGCCGCCGGAGCACAACCTGCTCGGCGTGGAGATCGCCGGGACCGTTTTCGAGCCCAAGGTCGGCGGTCACATCTACGACCGGGCAGTAGACGGCAGCGAGTGCCATTGGGCCCGCGTGCTCGCCTACGATCCACCCGACCGGGTGGTGTTCAGCTGGGACATCAGCCCGCAGTGGCAGATCGAGGCCGACCCCGAGCAGACCAGCGAGGTCGAGGTCCGGTTCATCGCCGAAACCCCACAGCGCACCCGCGTCGAACTGGAACACCGCCACCTTGACCGACACGGCCCCGGCTGGCAGTCGGTCAGCGACGGCGTCGCCCATGACGACGGCTGGCCGCTCTACCTCGCCCGGTTCGCCACCCTGTTCACCGGGGACAGCTGACCGCCGTCGCTGTCAGTGGCGGATCCGTGCCTTGCGGATCTCGGTTCGCAGGGCCGGAGCACCGTCCACCGGCGCCACCTGCCCCGGTGTGGGTGCCACTCCACCGGCGGCGACCCG
>DASVVF010000728.1:0-8283 GCA_036386695.1 Catenuloplanes sp.
CGTTGAGCCGACCCACCACCTCACCGTCGACCTCGAGGGCCAACTGCCCGGACGAGGGCAGCAGCTCGAGATCGAGGTCCTCGCCGGCCGGCAGGACCAGCGCCCGGTTGAACGACGAATGGGCGGCCGCCGGCACGACCAGGATGCACTCGACGTTCGGCGAGACGATCGGTCCGCCGGCCGAGAAGCTGTACGCGGTCGACCCGGTGGACGTGGCGACGATGAGGGCGTCGGCGGAGTACCGGACGAACGGATATCCCTGCATCGAGATACCCACCGCCGCCAGGCCGTTGCCGGGCACGCGGACCAGGGCGATGTCGTTGAACGCGGTCACCTCGGTGCCGTCCGGCAGCCGGGTGCGCACCGCCATCCGTGGCTCCACCGTGTACCGGTGGCCGTCGATCGACGACAGGGCCCCGGGCAGCTCCTCGACGCTGACCTCGGCGAGGAAGCCGAGCCGGCCCAGGTTCACGCCCAGCACCGGCGTGGTCCGGCCGGCCATCAGCCGCATGCTGCGTAGCATCGTCCCGTCGCCGCCCAGGCTGACCAGCAGTGACGACCGCCCCACCAGCTCGTCGGCGTCGACCGCCACCGCGGTGCAATCGATCCGGCCGACCTCGTCGGGCAGGCCGAGCACCGTCGCCTCACGGGCCGCCGCCCACCCGATGATCGCGTCGATCGCCGGTTTGGAGTCGCGCCGGGGGTGCAGGACGAGTCCCACGGTGTGTACCAGGCCCATTCGCGACACTCTACGGCCGTGGCGCGGGGGGCATCCGGCGTTCCCGGCCCGCCCGGCCGCTGGTCGGTCCGGAACGGTCGGTGCCCGGTCGGGGTACGGGAAGTCACCGGGTGACCGTCCGCTCGCTCTCGGCACGTGGCAGGTTCGGACCCGGTGCTGATAGTGTTCGACCTGCCGGAGACCCGTGCGGTCCGGTGAGAGGGTCCGCCGCCGCAGCCATGTCCGACGCCACGACGGACGCCCGGCGACCCCCGTCGCACCCGCCACACACGCTGGCCGGTCGACGCATGCACCGCGTGAGGTTCGCAACCGCCACCGCGGAGGCTGCCGACGATCGGAAGGCACGGTACGTGGCGTTGATCGATGCGGCTGCACAACCCGCCCGCTCCCGTGCCGGTCGGCCGCCGGCCGGGGACCGCGCTATGACGACACCAGCGGCGCCACCACACGACAGGAGATCCACATGACCTTCGCCCGATCCACGGACAGCCCGTCAACGGCGCCGGAGACCAACCGGACCCCCCGCGCCCGCGAGTCCGACGGTTTCAACGCGGCGCTGGCGGCCGTGCTGGCCCGGGGCATGACGGAGGCCCTGCTGGCCGAGGACCACCCCAGGGCGGTCAGCTTCATCAACCGAGGCTTCGCCGAGGGCAGCCCGCAGCTCGGCTGCGACCTGCTCTGTCAGGCGATCGCGATCGTGGGTCCGAGCCGCACCTGGACGGTGCAGATCGCCCCGTTGCGGGTCGACACCAGGTCGCTACCGGCCAGCTAGCTGGCGCATCCGCTCGATCTCCACGGACTGCTCGACCGCCATCTCGTTGGCCAGCTGCTCAATGGTGAGGTCGTCGCCGCCGGCCAGCACGTCGCCGGCCATCCGTACGGCGCCGCGGTGGTGCGCGTCCATCAGCTGCAGGAAGCGGCGGTCGAAGTCGGCTCCCCGGGCCGCGGTGAGTTCGGCCAGCGCGGCCTCGGTCTGCATGCCGGGCATGCCGGTGTGGTCGTGTCCGCCGCGCTCGGTGAGCCCGCGCGTCGCCAGCCAGGTCCGCAACTGGGTGATCTCCGGGGCCTGGGCGAGGCGCATCCGTTCCGCGAGCGCCTTGACGCGCGGGTCGGCGGCCCGCTGCGGGGCCAGTTCGGCCATCCGCAGCGCCTGCAGGTGATGGGGGATCATCATCCGGGCGAACTCGGCGTCGAGCAGGTTGTAGGTCGAGCCGTCCGGCGCCTTGACCCGCTGCGAGTCGGTCACCGCCGCCGACTCGCCGGGCCGGCCGGGCACCACCACCGGGACCGGGGCGGCCGAGGCGCTCGGGGTGGCCGCCGCCCCGCCGCGGGTGGTGGCACCGTCGTCGCCGGAGCGGGCCAGCGCGCCGGCCACGCTCAGCGCCATGGCGCCAATCACCGCTGCCAGCACCAGCAGGCGTCGCCGTGTCATGGAACTCCTCGCCTCGACCTCGGGTGCGAAGTCTATCGGCGGGCCGGTGGTGGCGCGCCGAGCTGATGTTGAGACCGATCACCGTGAAGCACGTCACATCGACGGCGCCTTATGACCGGTAAGGTCTGCTCCATCCTGTGTCCCTTTCGGAGGGAGTATCCATGTTGCAGACTGCCCCACAAGGGTGGCGGCGGCTCGTGCGCTTCGGTGCCGTCACCGGCGCGGCCCTGCTGGTGGGCGTGGTTGCCGTGCCGGCCAGCGGTAACGCCCAATCTTCCCGGGTCGCGCCGCCCGCCGTGCCGGGGGTCGACGAGATCGTCAGCTCGGCCAACCTGCGTCAGGTGGCAAACCTGCCCAAGCAGGCGCCGTTCGACACCACCGCCAACACCGACTGGGCCTTCCAGGGCCGGTACGCGTACGGCGGCAACTACAACGGCTTCACGGTGTACGACATCAAGAAGCCCCGCGAGCCCAAGATCATTACCCAGGTGCTCTGCCCCGGTGCGCAGAACGACATCACCGTCCACGGCGACCTGCTCTTCCTGTCGACGGACTCACAGCGCACGGACGACTCGTGCGCCAGTGCCCCCTCGACCGAGGCGGCGCCCGGTGAGCGCTGGGAGGGCATCCGGGTCTTCGACATCAGCAGCCCGCGGTCGCCGAAGTACATCAAATCGGTCCGGACGGCCTGCGGCTCGCACACCCACACGCTGATCCCCGGCGACAAGCGCGACAAGTCGGTCTATCTGTACGTGTCGTCGTACAACCTCTCCGGCCGGTCGCTGCCGAACTGCGACCTGCCGCACGACAAGATCTCCATCGTCAAGGTGCCGTTGAACAACCCGACGCGGGCCGCGGTGGTGGCCACCCCGGTGCTCTTCCCGGACGGCGGGTTCGGCGGGGAGCCCGGCCGATCGCCGACCACGGGGTGCCACGACATCACCGTGTACCCGGAGAAGAACCTGGCCGCCGGGGCCTGCATGGGCGACGGGGTGCTCTTTGACATCTCGGACCGCCTCGCCCCCCGGGTGATCGCGACCGTCCGCGACGCCAACTTCGCCTTCTGGCACTCCGCGACCTTCAACGAGGCCGCCACGAAGATCGTCTTCACCGACGAGCTGGGCGGCGGCGGAGCAGCCACCTGCCTGCCCGAGATCGGCCCGACGCGCGGCGCCGACGCCATCTACGACATCGTCGGCGAAGGCGACAACCGCCGGCTCGAGTTCCGCAGCTACTTCAAGATCCCGCGCACCAACGCCACGACCGAGAACTGCGTCGCGCACAACGGCTCGCTGATCCCGGTCAACGGCCGCGACATCATGGTCCAGGCGTGGTACCAGGGCGGCATCTCGGTGTGGGACTTCACCGACTCGGCGAAGCCGTTCGAGATCGGCTTCTGGGAGCGCGGCCCGCTGTCGGCCACCCAGCCCGTCGGCGGCGGATCCTGGTCGGCGTACTGGTACAACGGTTTCATCTTCTCCAACGACATCCAGAAGGGCATCGACGTTCTGGAGTTGTCGGACCCGCGTACCGACAGCGCCCGCGAGGTCCGGATGCGCGAGCAGAACGCGCAGACCCAGACCGGCCACCCGGCGAAGTGACCACCCGGTCCGGGTCCCGTCGCACGCCGGCGGGACCCGGACCGGCACCGGCGTCGCCGGGAAAATCGATGTACAGCAACGGCTCCGGTCGTGATCATTGATTCGTGCGTATTCCCCGGCAGACCCCGTTCGAGCTCGGCGCCCCCGGTGCCGAGCCGCAGGAGTTGGTGCCGGTGGTGCTCACCTTCGACGACTCCGACTCCCCGCGCGACATCATCGACGCCCTGGCGTTGACCGCTTTCGTCGCCGGCCACCAGCCGTACGCGACGACCCGCGACCTCAACAACGTGCGCGACGACGCGACCCTGCTGCCGCCGGCCGTGCGGCCACTGCGCGAGGCTGCCAGTGAGACCGAGCGGGCCCGCCTCGCGGTGGGCGACGGCTGGACCCTGCGGGCGGTGCACTGGCCGCGCGGCAAGACCGCGACCGTCGCCGTGACGGCCACCGACGCCGAACTCGGCGCCACGATCATGGCCCAGGCCACCGACGGGATGACCGAGGAACCGCCGCCGGTCGAGGAGGCCGTCGCCATGGGGTTCTGGTACGCGTCGGCGCACGGCCCGCAACGCAACCCCCGACCCATCACGGCCGGATCCTGGGCCGACATCCGCCGCAACTACGCGCGCAGTGCCGCGACCCAGCTCGACCGGCTCCTGGGCATCGACCGGGAGTCGGTCCGGGGCCGGCTGCTGCTGCTGCACGGGCCCCCGGGCACCGGCAAGACCACGGTGCTGCGGGCGCTGGCCCGCGAGTGGCGCGACTGGTGCCAGTTCGACTGCGTGCTAGACCCGGAGGCCCTGTTCAGCAACCCGGCGTACCTGATGGAGGTCGCGCTGAACAAGGCCGGGGACTGCGGCTGCCCGGACAAGAAGCACGAGAAGTGGCGACTGCTGCTGCTGGAGGACTGTGACGAGTTGATCCGAGGCGAGGCCAAGCAGCACACCGGACAGGCGCTGTCCAGGCTGCTCAACCTGACCGACGGCCTCCTCGGCCAGGGCCGCAAGGTGCTCGTGGCGATCACCACGAACGAGGACCTGGCCCGGCTGCACCCGGCCGTCGTGCGCCCGGGCCGCTGCCTGGCCCGGATCGAGGTCCCCGCGTTGCCGTTCGGCGAGGCGGAGACGTGGCTGGGTACGTCGGCCGGGATCCCGGCCGACGGCGCCACCCTCGCCGAGCTGTACGCGTTGCGTGACGGGCACAGCATGGCGGTCGAGCGGCAGCCGGTGCTCAACGGGCAGTACCTCTAGGAACGGCCCCGGCCGGCCGGTCGGCCGATCGCGCGCCCCCCGGCGGGTCCGGCGCCCCGGCGGGCCGGGTCAGGCCGGATCGATTGCCGGGTCATGCCGGTTCGGTCCCGGAATTCTGGGTACCATGCCGGGATGACGCAGGCGCTGGCTCGGCCCAGAAGCGGCAAGGTAATCGCAGGTGTGTGCGCGGCGCTGGCCGACCGTTTCGGGCTTTCCCGGGGCCTGGTCCGGATCGGTTTCGTGCTGTTCGGACTCTTCGGTATCGGGGAGCTCGTCTACATCGTTCTCTGGCTCGTCATTCCCCGCTCCAACTACTGACGCGCCGGTTGGCCCTCAACGGCCCGGCCGCCGATCCGGCGGCCGGCCGTTCGGCCGGTCACGGCTCCGCTGGTGCCGGCACCCGGCTGCGGTCGCGGCCGGTGCCGAGCACCGAGCCGGTCAGGATCAGCCCGAATCCCACCGCCATGGCCAGGGTGAACGGCTCGTCCAACACGGCCACCCCCAGAGCCAGGGCCACCGCCGGGTTGACGTAGGTGATCACCGTCGCCCGCGCCGGACCGACCTCGGCGATGAGTTTGAAGAAGAGCAGGAAAGCCGCCGCGGTGCACACCAGGCCCAGCGCCAGCACCGCCAGCACCGTGTCGATGGACGGTACCGTGGCGGGCGCCTGGGCGATGCCGAACGGCAGGTACGCCACGGTGGAGATCAGCAGGGACCCGGCGACGACCGCCAGCTCGGGCTCACCGGAAAGGCGCCGGGCGAGGATGAACGGGCCGGCCGCGTAGCAGACCGCGACGACGGCGAGGGCCGCCACCGCCGTCAGGTTGCCCGTACCGATGTCCAGGCCCACCAGCAGTCCCACCCCGGCGAACCCGACCAGCAGCCCCAGCACCCGGCGCGGCCCCAGCCGCTCATGACCGGTGACGACCACCAGTACGGCACTCACCAGCGGCACCGTCGCCAGCAGCAGGCCGGTCAGGGAGCTCGACAGGGTCTGCTCAGCGACGGCCAGCAGGTACCAGGGGATGCACAATTCCACCACCGTGTACGCCAGCAGGGGCCGCCAATGGCGTACCAGCGGGCCCAGCTGCCCGCGGGCGAGGGCCACCGGGGTGAGCAGGACGGCCGCGATGGCCGTCCGGGCCAGCACGAGCGTTGCGGGGCTCAGCTCCGCGACCGCGATCTTGATCAGAAGGTACGGGATCCCCCAGATCAGGGACATCGCCAGAAACAGCACCCAGCCCCGTCGTGACATCGCCTCACCCTAACGACGGTCCCCCCGCCGCCGGCGGGGGTGTCGTCGCCGCGGCCGGCAGCCGTCGTCGCGACCGCCAGCGGCGGTCCGTCGCCCCGGCCGATCCGCCTTTGCGGCGGCGCCCCGCGCGCGTAGCCTGGGCGACCCGAAGGCCTGATCGAGGGAAGGATGGCGATATGCGGCGGATCGCCCACGCTGTGGTGGGTCTCGGCGCGCTGCTCGCCGGACCTGTCGTCGGCGCCGCCCCGGCGGCTGCCGACGACGACCGGGTCCGGCTGCGGATGCCGGGGAGCTTCACCGCCGGTGGGTCCGCCGAGCAGGTCGGCATGGAACTGCGCCGCGACGGGGACGACGACTGCGTCTCGGTGTCGATGCGGCTCGACGTGGCGCTGGCCGGGGCAGGCGATGGCGACGTCCGGGTCGCCATCCGGGACGACCGCCGCTGGCGGGCACTGCGGGTGGCGCGTACCGGCGCGGGCCGGTTCGCCACCGAGCGGATCGTCCCGGACGACCGGCGGGTCTGTGGCGGCGACCGCACCGGCGTGCGGCTGCTGATCGGCCTGCGGGCCGGCGTCGCGGCCGACCGGATCACGCTGGTGGGACGGGCGTTCACCGCCTCGGGTGGCCTGCTGGACGCCACCGACCGGTCGCGGGCGGTGCGCCGCGCGGTTGTCGCGCCGAGGCCCAGCGGTTCGCCCGCGCCGGACACGACCCCGTCCGTCGGCGCCGGCCCACAGCCGGGCGCCGACCCACCGTCGACCGCCGACCCGCAGCCGGGCGCCGGTGCGCAGCCGAGCGCCGGCCCACCGTCGACCGCCGGCCCGCAGTCGAGCGCCGGTGCGGTGGCGCAACTGCCGCCGCTTCCCCCGCAGGCCCCGGGCCCGCAGCCGCCGGCCCGACAGCCGGTGGCGGTCACGGCCGCCCCGGATTCCGGGCTGCTCACCTCCCGAACGGTGCTGATGGGCGCCGGCTTCGGTCTGATCGTCCTGGGCCTCGCGCAGCTCGCCGTGCTGTTGCGGCGTAACCGGCGCCGGGCCGTCGACCGGCGCGGGCCCACCCGGCGGGGCGCGCCGGCGACCCAGACCGCGGGCCTCGACCCCGGCGGTGGGCCACCACCCTCGGCCTGGTCCGCCGGGCGGCGGGGGGCGTTGCGGTTCGGCCCGGCCGCGGGCGTCCGCTCGGCGTTAGCCGGGCTGCTGCGCCGGACCGGATCCGGCACGGCGACGGCGCACCAGCACCGACCCGGTGTAGAGCGTCGCCGCACCGAACCCGACGGCAACCGCCAGTAGCGCCGGCCCGCCGTCGGCCAGCCCGGCCGCCAGCCCCAGGAGCGCCATCAGCGCGGTGCCGACGACGATGACCCACAGCGTCGCCGTGCCCAGCACGTACGGCACGGCTATCCCGGCCGCGCGCACGTGGTCGTTGGTCTCCGCCGTCGTGGCGATCCGGACGAACAACGCGCCGAACACGGCGGCGGCCAGCAGCGGAAGGGCCCACGAGGCCGGGCCGAGGGCGACGGTGAGCAGCAGGACGGCGCACACCGCCGCGCCGGTGGCGGCGGCACCCTGCCGGCCGGTCGTCACCACCGTCCACAGGTGGCGGCGCAGGGTGTCGCTGAGCGCGCCGACGAACCGTAGGCCGTACAGCACGAGCGCCAGGACGCCGACGGCCGCGCAGATCCGGGTCGGCCCGAGGTCCTCGACCTTGCGCAGCTTGGCGGCGATCGCCGCCACCACGAACAGAAGGTACGCGGTGCGGATCAGGAAGGTCCGCAGCGCGACATCCAGCATCAGCCGGCTCTCGTGCTGGCGTGGATCGGTACGCAGCGCGCCGGCGAAGATCTCGGCGGCACGGGCCAGTTGGCCCGCCGCGAACACGTTGCGGCCGTCGACATCCAGCGCCGCCAGCAGATGCTGAGCCACCGCGTTGTCGGGTTCCAGCCGCAAGGCGGTCAGCAGCGCCTGCCGGGCCGGGCCGCGGCGGCCCATTTCCGTCAGGGCGACGCCGTG
>DASVVF010000729.1:0-2300 GCA_036386695.1 Catenuloplanes sp.
CCATGGCGCACCGCCCGGCGGGTGGGATGTTGCGACGGCGGGGACTAGCGTGACGGCGTCGCCTCCGTCACCCGAGAAAGCCGCCGGACCCTGCGGAAAGGAAGCCGGACATGTTTCCCGGCCTGTCGCTCGTCCAGTTCCTGGTTCAGCTGCCGATGATCATCGTCCTGATCGTCGGCTTCGGAGTGCTGTCGGCCCGCCGGCGGCGGCTGCCCCGCCGGGCGGTGACCCTGGGACACGCCGGCTGCGGGGTGCTCCTGGTGGCCACCGTGTTCAGCGGCGGCTGGGCCGCCGTGCTGCCCCGGCTGCTGCTCGATGTGGACCTGACATCCAGCGTCTGGGGTGTGCTGACCTTCGTGGTGGGGATGGTGCAGGCGGTGCTGTACGCGGGCGGCATCGGACTGTTGCTCGGCGCTCTGCTGGCCCGCACCGGACCGGCGGGGCCGCCGGCCGCCGCCGGCCCGCCGGCGATGGCCGAACCGGCCGGCCCGCCGGCGGCAACCGAACCGACCGGCCCGCCGGCCGGCGCCCCGCCGATGAGCGCGGCGCCGTGGAACGCCCCGCCCGCCGCGGTGTGGAACAACCCGCCGCCCGGGGGTGGCTGGAATGCCGCGCCGCCGGCCGGCTCACCCGTCCCCCCACCCACCACCGAACGCCCCGGCGGCCCCCCACCCCCGGAAGCGGACCCGCCGCCGCCCCGGTGACCGTCGCGGCCGACCGACCACGGCGGCACTGCCACCGGGCAGGGCACGGTTCGCGGCTCAGCCGGCCGGCGGGCCGGCGACGGGATCGGTCAACGCCAACCGGCGGGTGGCGATCCGCCAGCCGATCGCGTACGTGACGGTGGTCAGCCCGCACCCGGCCAGGATGATGCGGGCGTCGACGGTGTCGACGAGGGCTGCCACCGCGAGCTGACTGACCGATATGGACAGGGTGGCCAGCATCATGTCGGTGGCGAAGATCCGACCACGCAACCGGTCCGGGACCTCGCCCTGCAGGGCGTAGTTGGACAGCACCCAGTTGGTCCCGCCGGCGAAGTGGGCGACGAAGACCAGCACCAGCACCAGGGGAAACCACCGGGTGGCCGAGGCCGCGAGGTAGGCCAGGCCGTACGCGGACATCGACAGGGCCAGACCGGGCATCAGCCACGACCGGTGCCCGAGCACCCGGCGCATCAGCATCGGGCCGACCAGCGCCCCACCGCCTCGCACGGCGAACAGCAGACCGGCGCCCAACGACCCGACCCCGTAGGTCGCGGCCAGCAGCGGGAAGACGGTCAGCACGCCGTTGCCGAGCCCGACCGCGGACTTCACCGTGACCAGCGCCAACACCCGCGGGCGCCGGCCGATGTAGCCGAGCGCCTCGACGACCGCCGGCCAGGTGCGCAGGGTAACGGCGGCCGGGTCGCGCGGCGCCTGCAGCGGCCGCCGGATCGATCCGGCCAACACCACCGCCCCGGCCAGCGCGACAGCGGCCAGGCCGAAGCAGGCGTACGGGCCGAAGAGACTGCTCAGGACCCCGCCCAGGGAGGCACCGACCACGGTCATGGTGCCCCAGGCGGAGCCGGCCACGGCGTTCGCGGCGGCGAGATCCGCCGGCTCCACGACGTTGGGCAGCGCGGCCGAGGCGGCCGGGGAGTAGAACGCCTTCGCCACGGCGATCCCGCCGACGGCCAGCACCGCGAGCCAGGCGGTGCTGGCGGAGCGTACGCCGAACAACAGCAGCACCGCCGCCAACGCGGCCACGTTGGCGCCCATCATGATCTTCTTGCGGTCGAACCGGTCGGCGATCGTGCCGCTGTACGGCAACAGCAGGGCGTTGATGCCCGTGTCGGCGGCCAGGACGAGGGCTCCCCACACCCCGCTGCCGGTCAGCTCGGGCAGCAGCACCAGCAACGGGACCATGACAAACCAGTCGGCGCCGAAGACGACCAGCTCGGCGGCGAACAGATTCCGGAAGTCACGGTTACTGGTAAGGACCGCCAGCGGAGACGCCACGTACGGGGACCCTACCGGCCCGCCACCCGACGGTCGCGGGCGCCCGACTCCGGTGCGTCCCCGTCCCGGTACGCCGTCCGCTGACCAGCGGGCCGGCGGCGAACGTCGGGACGCTCAGGACGGGTCCGGCGCGGGCGGTGGCGGCGATCGGCGGGGTAGTCGGAGCACCTCGAACCGGTCGGTCGGGGCCCGCAGGGCCCGCGACACCGACGTCGACGGCACCGGCTCCCGTGGAGCCGCCGGGTCGTCCGGCACCACCCCGTCCGGCTCGACCCCGTCCGGCACCACCTCGTGCGGGTCCGC
>DASVVF010000730.1:0-13065 GCA_036386695.1 Catenuloplanes sp.
CGGCCAACGGCCTCGTCGAGGTGGCCGCCTGTAGCACCACCGCGTCGCAGCAGCGGTGGACCGTGACCCCGACCGGACAGATCACCGCGTTCGGCGGCCAGAAATGCCTGGACGCCTACAACCGGGGGACCACCAACGGCACCGAAGTCGGCACGTACAACTGCACCGGCGCCACCAACCAGCAGTGGATCGTCAACGCCGACGGCACCATCCGGGGTGCGCAATCCGGCCTGTGCCTGGACGTGAACCAGTCCACGTACCGGGTCCAGCTCTGGTCGTGCCACGGTGGCAACAATCAGAAGTGGCAGATCCAGCGGCTCTGACGTGCGACCCGGCTGCCCGGGTCGCGCACTCCCGCCTCCCCCGGTGGGCGCGCCTGCGGTGCGCCCACCGGACTGCGCGATGGCGAGGGGGGAGGGACCTTCGCCCGGCACCGGGACCGGCCGCGGTGCACGACCACCGGCAACCGGACCCTACGGCTTGCGGGCCACCCCGCAGTACTGATTCACGTCGATGTCGGGGTCATCGGGTCCGGGACGCCACCGCGAACAGGGCACGACACCGGGCTCCAGCAGTTCCAGGCCGTCGAAGAAGCGCGCGATGTCCGCCGAGCTCCGGTACTTGATCTTCGGTGTGCCGTGTTCGTTCCAGAAGGAGACGATGTCGTCCGCGGCGGCCCGGTTGATGTCATGGCAGCCATGGGCGATCGCCAGGTAGCTACCGGAGGGCACGGCATCGACAAGCTGCCGCACGATCTCAAGCGCCTTCTCGTCGTCGCGGATGAAATGCAGGATGCCCAGCAGGGTGATCGCCACGGGCTTGGTGAAGTCCAGCGTGCGCGCCGCCTCGCGCAGAGTCGTCGTCGGATCGCTGAGGTCCGCCTCGATGTAGTCGGTGCGGCCCTCGGGCGTGCTGGTCAGCAATGCCCGGGCGTGCACCAGCACGAGGGGATCGTTGTCGACGTACACGATCCGCGAATCGGGTGCGACCGACTGGGCGACCTGATGGGTGTTGTCGGCGGTCGGCAGACCGGTGCCGATGTCGAGGATCTGCCGGATGCCCTGATCCGCGACGAGATGACGGACCATCCGGCCGAGGAACGCCCGGTCGGCGACCGCCAGATCCACGATCGACGGCAGCCGTTTGGCGATCTCGTCGCCGGCCGCCCGATCCGACGCGAAGTTGTCCTTGCCGCCAAGCCAGTAGTTCCACAAACGGGCTGAATGCGGGACCTGCGCATTTATCCTGCTCTGGTCGACCGTGTCCGACATGGAAGCGCCTCTCCCTGGTCCACTATGGGCGAGAGCATTTTCGCACGCATACCATGCCGTGTCAGGCTGAGCGGTCCGGACCAGATCGCAGCGGATTCACGCGAACGCCCGGTCGCGAAACATGAACAGCGTTCGGTACGCCGGTAGCGGCTCCCCGCTCGCGGCTCGACCAGCTCGCCGGGCGGCCGCGCCGGTGGATCCGTCAGGCGGGGGCTCCGACCACCGGCCCGGGCCGATCCGTCTCCCACGGATCATGGCCCGGGCCGTAGCCGCTCCGGCGAGCGCGGGCGGTAATGCCGGTCCCGCGCTGCCGACGGTCACCGCTTGCGCGCGGTGACCAGCAGGTACTCCCAGTCGAGCACGGTCTTGTCCACGCCACGGTCGTAGCGTCGCGCGACATCGGCCAGGGCGCCGTCCAGCGCCGCCACCCGCTCGGGATCGTCGGCGATGTTGCGGTACGTGGCGATCACCGGACCGTAGTTGGTCTTGAAATGCTCCCGGAGCCCCTCGGGTACGTCGAACCGACCCACCTCGAGCGTCTGCCGTCGGACCCGCAGGTCGGTCACCCGGTCACCGAACAGCTCGCGGACGTGGTCCTCGTCGCCCCACAACGGCGGCGGCTGCGCGCCCGGCGGGGGCGGCGGCGCGTACGGCTTCATGGCGGCGAACACCTGGCCGATGAAGCCCTGCGGGGTCCAGCTGAGCACCGCGATGGTGCCGCCCGGCCGGCAGACCCGGACCAGCTCGTCGGCGCCCGCCTGGTGGTGCGGGGCGAACATCACCCCGATGCAGGAGAGCACCACGTCGAACTCGCCGTCGCCGAACGGTAGCGCCTCGGCGTCCGCGGCCCGCCAGTCCAGGCCGATTCCGCGCGCTTCGGCGTCCCGGCGGCCGATCTCGAGCAGCTCAGGGGTGAGGTCGGAGGCGACCACCTGAGCGCCGAGCTCCGCGGCGGGGATGCTGGCGCTGCCCGTTCCGGCCGCCACGTCCAGCACGCGGTCGGCGGGCTGTACGCCGGCCGCCCGGACCAGGATCGGTCCCAGCGGCGCGACGATCTCGTTGACGATCGTCTGGTAGCTGCCCGAGGCCCAGATCGCCCGATGCTTGGCCTTGAGCGCGCGGTCAGCGTCCAGTGTTGGGGTTGACGTGTTCATGGGATTCCTTGTCGTCGGTCTGGATGGTGGTGTCAGGGGGGCCGACTCCGGATCGGGCCGGACCCGGCGGGCTGTCCGGGTGGGCGGGCTCGGCGGGGCGGTGCGCGCGCCAGCATCAGTGGCTTAGCCTCCAGGGACGCGCCGCATCGGTCATCGGTCGAATGCCCGACGAGCCGGCGGTGATCCGGGGCACGGACGTGGGGTGGGCGGGTCGGCAGTGGCGAGGGACATCGGCACCTGCGCGATGCACGGCAGGGACGACCTGCTCGCGCTCGCGGCGCGGCGGGTCGCCGCCGTGCGCGCCGGCACCGGTCACCTGCTGCTGTTGGCCGGCGAGGCCGGCATCGGCAAGACCCGACTGCTGCAGGAGGTCCAGCGGCAGGCCTCGGCCGAGGGCTTCCTGCTGTGGTCCGCCGGTGCCTTCCCGCAGGACGTGGAACTGTCGGCCGGTCTGCTGCTGGACCTGGGCCACGCCATGTCCCGATCCGGGCGCGCCGACGTCGCCGCCCGCGGGCGGGCCCTGGTGGCGGACCTCGCCGAGGTCCCCGACGGGCAGCCGGACGCGGGCGACGCCCACCGGCGTCGCCGGCTCTTCGTCCTCGACGCGGCGGACCGACTGGCCGCCCTGACCGACGACGGCCCGGCCGTGCTGGCGCTTGAGGACCTGCACTGGTGCGACGAGTTGAGCCTGGAGATCATCTCGCAGGTGGCCCGCCGGTTGCCGTCGTTGCCGCTGCTGGTGGTCGGGACCCTGCGCACGGACGAGCTGCACCGCAACGCCCCGGTGCGGGCGTGGCGGTCCAGGCTGCTGCTGCAACGCATGGCCGAGGAGGCGCGGCTGCCGCGGCTGGACCTGGACCAGATCCAGCACATGGTGCGCGAGCTGCTGCCGGGCGCAGCCGTGTCACGGCGCCTGGTCGAGCTGGTCCACCAGCGCTCGCAAGGTGTGCCGCTGCACGTCGAGGAGCTGGTGAACGCCGCCGCGCAGGGTCGGCTGTCCGCGGACCCGTCGTACGTTCCGGAGACCCTGGCCGAGGCGATCCACCACCGGTTCACCGCGCTGTCGCCGGCGGCGCGGGACACCGCGCTGGCCGCCGCGGTCCTGCGCCGTACCTTCGACCTCGATCTGTTGACCGCCGTGCGGCGCTGCTCCGCGCAGGAGGTCGCGGCCGACCTCGACGAGCTGGTCGAGCGGCAGTTCGTCCACGAGGAGTCACCGGGGTGGTTCGGCTTCCGGCATGCCCTCATCCGGGACGCGATCGAGGGCAACGCTCCGCTGGCCAGGCGGCGGGCGTTGCACGCGTGGGTCGCGCAGGTGGCCCGTTACCGCCCGGACCTGGGCGGCGATGCCTACCGGTCGGCGCACCACGAGGCGGCCGGGCAGCTCGGCGAAGCCTCGGACGCCGCCGCGGCGGCGGCGCAACGGGCCGCGGCGCTGTCGTCGCACCAGGAGGCGTTGGACCTGTTGAACCGCGCGGTGCGATGCCTGCGCACCGGGGACGACCGACGGCGCGCGGACCTGCTCGCCCGCCGCGCCGCCGAGGCCGCCGCCACGGACCACAACGCGCAGGCGGCGCTGGACTACACGTCGGCGCGGGACCTGCTGATCTCCGGCGGCGATCCGGTGGCCGCCGCCGCGTTGCTCCCCGGGCTGGTCGCCGCGCGCCACCTGCTCGGCGATCCGCTGTCGGCCCGCATCACGCTGCTCGATCAGGGACTCGCCGATGTCGACCGGGCGGCCGATTGGACCGGGCGACAGCGGGTCAGGGCGGCCCTGCTGGCGGCCAGAGCGGCGGCGTACCTGGTCGACGACCGCCTCGACGACGCCATCGGCGCGGGGGAGCGGGCTTTGGCCGCGTCGGACGCCCGCGACGAGCGGACCAGCCTCAACACGGCGGCCACCCTGGGATCGGTCCTGGTCTTCGCCGGGCGCATGGGCGAGGGTTGGGGGCAGCTCGAGCAGGCCACCCGCCGGGCCCGGGAGCTGGGCCTGGAGGCGGAGGCCGCGCGCGGCTACCGCATGATCGGATCCTCCGCCTCCACCCTGGTGGAGTACGAGCGCGCCGAGCACTGGCTGGCCGAGGGGATCGGGTACGCCGCCCGGACCGAGCAGTGGAACCACCGCCATTACATGGCCAGCCACCAGGCCCACGTGTGGTGGTGCCAGGGCCGGTGGGACGAGGCCGACCGGCTGGTGCGGCAGGCCCTCGTCGAGGACGACGGCGGCATCACCACGCGGATCACCGCGCTGCACGTGGCCGGCTTCGTCGCCCTGGGTCGGGGAAACCTCGACTCCGCCACCCGCACGCTGCAGGAGGCTCGGGCCGCCGGTGAGGCCATGGGCGAGCTCCAGCGCTTCGCGCCCGCCCTGTGGGGCCTGGCCGAGGGTTCGCTGCTCCGCCACGATCACGCCGCGGCCGTCACCCTCACCGCGGCCGGGTACGCGGCGTCGCACGCGGTCGCCGACGCGGCGAACCTGTTCCCGTTACTGGTCACCGGGACCAGAGCGCGTCTCGCGCGGCAGGACGTCGCCGGGGCGCAGGAGTGGGCCGACCAGGTCGGCGCGGACCTGCTCGCCCGCGGGATCCCCGGCACGCTGCCCGCCGTCGACCATGCCGCCGGCCTGCTCCGGTTGGCCGTCGGCCGCACCGGCCAGGCTCGCGACCTGCTCCGCGCCGCCCACGCCGCCTGGTCAGCCAGGCGCCGGTGGTGGGAGGCCCAGTGGTGCGCCCTGGACCTGGCCCGGTGCGCCCTGGCCTCGAACCGCCGCACCGAGGCCGCGACGCTTGTCGACCAGGTGCGCGCGGCCGCGTCAGTCGTGTCCGCCAAGCCCCTGCTCGACGCCGCCGGCGGCATCGCCGCCCGCCTCGACAAGCACGACGCCGCGCAGCCATGGTCGCCGCTGACCCTGCGGGAATTCGAGGTCGCGCGCCTCGTGGCCCGGGGCCGCACCAACCGTGAGATCGCCGAGGAGCTGCACATCACCGCGCGAACGGCCGGGGCGCACCTGGAACACATCCGGGCCAAGCTCGGCGCCAGCCGCCGGTCCGAGATCGCGGCCTGGGTGACGTCGGTCGACGGGTCCGCCCAGACAGGCTGACGGCGTCCGGTCGGCACCCTTCGACAGCATGTCGTCCGCGGGTCAACCGGCCCGGGCGTAGTCGCGCAGCGGCGGCTCGGCGGTCAGCCATGGCGCGTGGAGCGCGGTCGCGGCGAAATTGGCGACGAACACCGGGACCGCGGCCGCGTACCGGACCAGGTCGATGCCCGGCAGGAACGAACCGAGGCAGACGTGCCGGCGGATCCGTCCCGGGTCGGCCGGACCGGGATGCCGCAACGCGTCCAGGGTGACCGCGAAGGCCACCGCGTCGCCGAGCAGCCCGGCGTGCTCGACCAGCCGGCCGGGGCAGATCTGTTGGACGACGACCGTGGTCACCCCGGCCCGCCGGCTGGCCGCCGGCTGCGGCACCACCAACTCGTCGAAGAGCGTGGTGATCGCGGTGTACGACGGCCCGGCCGGCAGCGGGCGGCGGTTCATCGCCGCCACGAAATCCGAGTCGGCGCCGTACTGCCACACCGCGCCCGGGCAGCGGCCCGGGACGGCGCACACCAGGTCCGCGGCGACGGTGCCCTGCAGCGGCGGCGCGAGTGCCACGTAGTCGTCGATCAGGGCGGCGAGGTCGGGCCAGAACCGCAGCCCCCACAACGGTTGCACGGTCCCCTGACTGTGCCCCAGCACGGACACCCGGCGCCCGCTGCGGGCGGCCATCTCCCGCACGGCGTGCACGACGTACTCGGTGGACACCTGGATGTCGCCCCAGGCGCGGGCGGGCAGCCGGACCGTGCAGACCGGGTGGCCCAGCCCGGGCAGGACCCGGGCATAGCCGAACGCCCACGATTCCTCGGGCGTGCTGCTCGTGCCGTGCACCAGCAGCACGGGTGTGCCGGTGCCACGGTCGAGGTCCGGGCCACAGCTCAGGGTGGCGGCAAGGGCCGCGTGGGGGATCTGCAGGGTCGGGCCGGGCGGCCCGGCGGCCGGTGGCGCGGTGCGGGTGGATGGCGTGGCGGTGACCGATGGCGCGGTGCGGGTGGATGGCGCGGCGGTGGCCGGTGGCGCGGTGAGGGTGACGGTCAGGGCGGCCACCACGACGGCGGCGGCGGTGGCGAGGCGATGGGTGGACACGGTGGACGGGCGTACCGACATCGTTCCTCCTGGATGGGGGAGGTGGATGGGAACGCGGGTGCGGTTCGTCGGCGGCGGGCGCCTCGTGCGGATCGTCAGGTGGGGTGGTGGCGCCCGTAGTCGGCGGGCCTCAGCCGCGCCGTTCTGCGCCGGTACTCGCCCGCGAGTCCGGGCCAGTTGGTGACGACCCGGCCGGTTTCGGTGCGGTACCAGCTATGGCAGGCGGTCCAGACGCCGCCGGCGAGCCGGCGTTGCAGGTCCGCGTCGTACTCGGCCGCCACGTCCGCACGCACGTCCAGTGGTCCACCGCCGGCGGCGATCAGCCGTACCGCCTGCGTGATGTACCGGGCCTGGGCTTCGTGGAAATAGACGACCGACGTGTTGCCGGTGTTGGTGTTCGGTCCGTAGACGAGGAAGAGGTTCGGGAATTCGGGCACCGCCATCCCGAGGTACGCGTGCGCGCCGTCGCGCCAGACGTCGTCGAGTCGGCGGCCGGCGCGGCCGATGACCCGCATCGGGGTGAGGAACTCGGTGGCGGCGAACCCGGTGCCGTAGACCAGCACGTCGCAGGGGTGCTCCACCCCGTCGGCGGTGCGTAGGCCGTCCGGCGTCACCTCGACGATCTTCTCGGTGACGAGGTCGACGTCGGGCCGGGCGAGGGTGGGCAGCCAGTCGCTGGTGAACAGGACCCGCTTGCACCCCATCGGCTCGTCCGGGGTGACGCGGGCGCGCAGCCCGGGATCGCGCACCTGCCACCGGCGGTGCGCCCGGGAGTAGGCGCGCAGCAATGCCGCGGCGGCCCGGTTGCCGGTGAGCGCCAGGCCGGGCAGCAGGGTCATCACCCAGGTTCCGGCGCGGGGCAGCCGCATCAGTGCGGGCACCCGCCGGTAGACGGCCCGGCGCAGGGCGCCGTACCGGCGGTCCGGCTTGGGCAGCGTCCACGGCGCCGTGCGTTGGAAGACGGTGATCCGGGCGGCCCGCCCGGCGATGGCCGGCACCAGCTGGATCGCGCTGGCGCCGGTGCCGACGACCGCCACGCGGGCGCCGTCGACGCGCACGGCCGGGTCCCAGCGGGCGGTGTGCATGGCGGTGCCGCGGAACCGGTGTGCCCCGGGCAGCGCCGGCATGACCGGCCGCGACAGCTGCCCGACGGCCGGCACCAGGACGTCGGCGACGATCTGGTCACCGTCGGCGGTGTGCAGGCGCCAGCAGGTGTCGTTCTCGTCCCAGCGGGCCTCGACGATCTCGGTGCCCAGTCGCAGGCTGTCGGTGAGCCCGAGATCGGCGACGCACCCCTCGAGGTAACCCAGGATCTCCGCATGTGGTGGGTACCGGCGCGACCAGTCCGGGTTCAGAGCGAAGGAGTACGAGTAGAGCGGTGCCGGGACGTCGCAGGCGCAGCCCGGGTAGACGTTGTCCCGCCACACCCCGCCGACCCGGTGCGCCTTGTCGACCAGGACGACATCGCGGAACCCGGCGCGGCGCAGCGACGCGGCGACCGCGACGCCACCGAAGCCGGTGCCGATCACCGCGATCCTGGGCTGCCCGGCGGTGTTCATGACGCTGGCCGCTCAGCCGACGGGTCGCGGTTGGATCCGCCACGGCAGGGGATGCCGGGCGGTGCGGTGCCTGGTGGACCCGGGTCCAGCCATGAGCGCTCCTTCGGTCGTACCGGCGCGGGGGCGCCGGGGGGTCAGGTGGTGAATGTCCCGTCGCCGGTGACGTGCACGGTGGCGCCGAGCGGATCGCTGGCCAGCACCCAGTCGACCGTCGCCGGTTCGGTGCTGGCGGCCACCGTGCGGGCCCCGTCGGGCAGCAGGCAGCTGAGCTGGGCGGCGCTCGGCGTGCCGTCGCGGTCGTAGGTCGCCGTCCAGGTCTCGACGGTCGCGGCGCCCCGGTGCTCCGGGGCGACCCGCCGGCGCGGTCCCGCGTCCACCTCGGACTGGACGTCGTGATGCCGGTAGCCGGTGACCGGCGGGACGGCCGACAGCACCGTGGCGGCGTGTTTGGTGAGAAACCAGCCGACGGCGGTGGCCAGTGCCGCCCCCTGCCCGTCCGAGCGCAGCTGGTCGCAGAGGGCGGCCAGGGCGTGGAAGCTGTAGCTGCTCGCCGGGCCGCCGGCGAAGGTCAGCCCTCCGGTGACCGTCGGGGTGCGCAGGCTGAGGTCGACGCCGAGTTCGGCCGCGGCGATCTGCACCGCGGACGGGAAACAGGAGTACAGGTCCAGGTGCGCGAGGTCGTCGACGCCGTGGCCGGAGTGGGCCAGGGCCGCCCGGCCGATCGCCGCGATGGCGGGGGAGCGGTGCAGGTCGGCGCGTTCGCTGACGGCCCAGTGGTCGTGCGCGGCCGCGCTGGCGGCGACGAACACCCACCGGTCGCGGGGCACCCCGGCCGCCTCGGCGGTGGCTGCGGAGCAGACCAGCAGGGCGGCGGCCTGGTCGACGGCGATGTTGGCGGTGAGCAGTTTCGGGTACGGGTGGCCGACCATCCGGTTGCCGGGGCCCGGGGTGGCGATCGTGGCGGCGTCCGGGGGCGGCCCGTCGAGCCAGGCGTGCGGGTTCGTGGCAGCTACCCGGGCGAAGCGGCTCCACAGGTCGCCGAGCCACTTCTGGTGCTCGGCCACGCGCAGCGGCGGAAGACCCCCGCCGCCGTGCAGACCGGCCCATCCACCGGTGGCCCGGATCGCGTTCTCGAACAGCGGGTAGTAGTTGATCGGTTGGAACAGCCCGGCGCGGTCCTCCACCGGGTGCGACGGCGCCCGGTCGCTGCCCAGCACCCGGTCCGGCGGGGCCGGTTCGGGCCCGGTCGCCTCCTCGGTGTGCCCGCGCGACAACGAGCGGATGGCCTCGCCGCCGGTCAGCAATGTGATGCCGTCCGCGCCGGCCCGGATGGCCGTGCAGGCGTCGTGCAGCAGGTCCAGGGGGCCGGTGCCGCCGGGCTGGGTGACCACGGTGCGCAGAGGCGCCGCGGCGGCGGGGCTCAGCTCGGCGGCGAGCACCCCGGCCGGGTTGCCGCTGGCCGAGCTGAGGCAGTGGGTGACGCCGACGGCGGTCAGTCGCCGGCGGACGGCCGCGACGGCGCCGGTGTCGCTCAGCGCGCGGTCGGTGGCGGCGGCGAGCAGCGCGGCCGCCGAGGTGCCGGCCGTGCGGTCGCGGTGCGTCCACTGGCCGGTGCCGATGATCACCGGAGCGGTGGGATCGACAACTGTCATACCCGTCATGCCGCCGAAGGCTAGCAAGTTATTGACACTCTGCCAATAGCTTGGTGGCGGCCGTCCCGTCAGCCGCCGGGTCGTCCGCCCGGCGGGTCGACGACGGTGGGGAACACCTGCTCCACGATGGCGAGCAGGGTGGTGGCGAGCAGCAGATGCACCTGCTGGCGGGTCAGCGCGCCGCGCTCCAGCCACTCCCGGGCGGTCGCCTTGGCCAGGCCGCCGTACGCCCGGACCATGCCGCGCAGCTCCTCGCGGTGCTCGGTGACCTCGGCCAGTCCCACCGCGACGAGCACGCTGTCGGCGGCCACCTCCTCGGCGTCGGCCAGCACCCGTTCCACGTCGGCATCGCGCCCGACCCCGCCCGCGCTGACCGCGGCCAGCCACGACGTGCTGTGCCGGGAGACGACGTCGAGGAACCACCCGACGCTGGCGTCCACCCTGGTCCGCAGATCACCGGCCGGCAGCCGCTCCACGGCCACCTCCGGGATGGTGACCATGACCCGGATGACCTCGAGGTACAGATCCTTCTTCGTGCCGAAGTAATGGTTGATCAACCCACGGGCGACCCCGGCCTCGCGGGCGATGTCGGTGGTCGACACATCGGCGTACGGCCGCTCGCCGAACAGCCGGACGGCGCACGCCAGGATCTGCCCCCGCCGGGCGTCCGGTTCCAGCCGCCGGCGCCGCGGCTCGGTTTCGACACTCACCCACCGACCCTATCCGCCGCCCGGCGGGGCCGGGGGCCAGCACAGGCGTAGGGCTCCGGGGGCGGTGGCCGGCACGACCGGGCGGTGCGGCGCGACCGGCGTCACCGGACGGTAGGGCGTCCCCGGGGCCGGGCGTGGGTCCGGCTCGCCGGCGTTGGGCCACATCGACACCGCCCGCTCGGCCAGGGCGGTGATGGTCAGGGACGGGTTGACGCCGAGATTCGCCGAGACCGCCGCACCGTCGATCACGTGCAGCCCGGGGTGCCCGAAGAGCCGGTGGTACGCGTCGACGACCCCGTCGGTGGGCGCCCGGCCGATCGCGCAGCCGCCGATGAAGTGGCCGGTCACCGGTCGTCCGAGCAGCTCGGTGACCGAGCCCAGCGGCACCCCGTCGATCTTCTCGGCGACCCGCCGGGCCACGTCGTGGGCGGCCGGCACCCAGGCCGGGTTGGGTTCGCCGACGCCCTGGCGGGTGGTCAGCCGGAGCCGCCCGAACATCCCCCGGGTCGGGTACACCGTGACGGAGTTGTCCAGCGGTTGCATGGCCAGCAGCACCACGGTCTGCTCCGACCAGCGTCGGGGAGAGGCGAGCAGGCGCAGGTCGCGCCATCCCCGGGCGAGCTGGCGCAGGCCCGCCCACCAGCGCGGTTGTCGGCCGGTGTCGTCGACCAGCACGGTGGCCAGCAGGGCCAGCAGGTTGCTGCCGCGACCGTAGCGGACCGGTTCGACGTGGGTGACCGGATCGGGATGGATCGACGAGGTGATCGCCACGCCGTGGCTCAGGTCGACATCGCGGCGCCGGGTGCGGGCGCCGAGGATGGATTCGGAGTTGGTGCGGCTCAGCTCGCCCAGCCGGGGTGACACCGCCGGGAGCGCGCCGCGGACCCGCATCCGGTGCAGCAGGCGTTGGGTGCCCAGCGCCCCGGCGGCCAAGACGACCTGCCCGGCGGTGAACCGGCGCCGCCGCCGCCACCCGCCGGTGGCCCGGGTGTCGACGGCGTACCCGCCGGTCTCAAGTGGACGCAGCGCGACCACGGTGGTGAGCGGATGCACCACCGCGCCGGCCGATTCCGCCAGGTACAGATAGTTCTTCACCGTGGTGTTCTTGGCGCCCTGCCGGCACCCGGTCATGCAGGCGCCGCACAGCGTGCAGGTCCGCCGGGCCGGCCCCGCGCCGCCGAAGAACGGGTCCGCCACCGGCGTGCCGGGTTGCGGGCCGAAGAGCACGCCCACCGGGGTACGCCGGTAGGTGTGGCCCACCCCCAGGTCGTCGGCCACCGCCCGCAGGGCGTGGTCGGCCGGGGTCTCGACCGGGTTGGTGGTGACCCCCAGCATCCGTTTGGCCTGGTCGTAGAAGGGCGCCAGTTCGGCCTTCCAGTCCGTGATCGACGCCCACTGCGGATCGGCGTAGAAGGCGTCCGGCGGCTCGTAGAGGGTGTTGGCGTAGCCGAGCGACCCGCCGCCGACCCCGGCGCCGGACATCACCAGCACGTCGCGCAGCAGGGTCATCCGCAGGATGCCACGGCAACCCAGGGCCGGGGCGAACAGGTAGTCGCGCAGCCGCCACGACGTCCGGGCGAACTGGGCATCGGTGAACCGGCGGCCGGCCTCCAGCACGCCGACCCGGTAACCCTTCTCGGTCAGCCGCAGGGCGCTCACACTGCCGCCGAACCCCGAGCCGACCACCAGAACGTCGTAGTCGTACGTCATGGCGTACGGTGGCACCCTTGTTGTCACACTGTCAACAACCAAAAAGGGGGGGAGCTGTGCGACCCGGCGACGTCCCGTGGCCGGCCCCCGGACCGCCGGGCTGGCTGGCCCACGAACGCCTCGGCAGCGGCGCACCGCTGGTGCTGATCCACGGCCTGGGCAGCCACCGGCAGGTGTGGCGGCCGGTGCTCGACGAGGTCGCCCGGCACCGCGACGTGATCGCGCTGGACTTGCCCGGCTTCGGCGCCTCGCCGCTCTGGCCCGTGCCGGCCGCCGGTGCCGGACGCCCCGGCTCGGTAGGCCACCTCGCCGACCGGGTGGGCGCCTTTCTCGACGCCCTCGGGCTGGCCCGACCCCACCTGGCCGGCAGTTCGCTCGGTGGTGGGGTGGCCCTGGAGTTGGGCCGGCGCGGGCGGGCCCGGTCGGTCACCGCGTTCGCCCCGGTCGGCTTCTGGGGCCCCCCGGGGCGTCGGTGGTGCCGGTGGGTGCTCGGCCGGGCGCGCGCGGCCAGCGTCGTGCTCGCCCCGGTGCTGCCCCGGCTGGTGGCCACCCGCGCCGGCCGGGTGGCGCTGTGCGGGACGTTCTACGCCCGGCCGGGTCGGTTGTCGCCGGCCGACTGTCTGGGTGCCGCCGGCGCGCTGGCCGGCGCGCCCGGATTCGCGGCGGCACGGGACGCCCTGCCCGACGGGTCGGAACCCGGGGACGCGTCGGCCTGGGACCCCCGGCCCGACGGGTCCCGGCCGGCGGACGCGCTGGCCGGGCTCCCGGTGACCATCGCCTGGGGTACCCGGGACCTGGTGCTGCCGTACCGCGGCCAGGCGCGGCG
>DASVVF010000731.1:0-1719 GCA_036386695.1 Catenuloplanes sp.
GCTGGGCGAGCTGCAGGAGAGCCGGGTGGCCGCCGCCCACGCCGGCGTCGAGCGGTCCCGCCCCCCGGTGCGGTGATCGGGTCGGCGCTACGCCGCGCCGGACCGGGCACTGCCGGCAGGTCGTTGTGGCGGACCAATGGCTGACCCGCCGCCGCGACGACGTGCGCTGGGAGCGGGAGCTGGCCGAACGGCGCGAGCAGTGGCGGCGCGAGGAATGAGGCCCGGTGGCTCGCCGATCGTCGCGGCGCCTACACCGATCTGCTCACGGCACTGCACCAGTACGAGGCGCTGACGGCCGCCCTGCGCGGGGTGCGCCCGGACGCCGCCGACCGGACACGGCTGCGCGCGAGCTCGAGGCCGCCGCCGACCGGACCCGGCAGGCGGTGCTGCTCATCGCTCCCGCCCCCGTCGCCGCGGCGGCCGGCGCGGCCCTCGACGCGCTTCGCCGGGGCGAGACAGGCCCGGCCGTGGCGCCGGACGGCCTCACCGCACTGCACACGGCGATGCGGGCCGACCTGGGCGTTGCGACGGACGCATAGGCTTCAACGCACAGGGCCGCGGCTACCGCGCGTCCTTCTCCTTCGACGGCAGGATGCCGCCGATGCCGGTGCCGAGGACTATGCCAACGGCGACGCCGAGGGCCAGGTTGTCCATCAGCAGGCCGAACGCAGCGCCGACAGCCAAGCCGATACCCAGGCCCACGCTCGCGTTCTTTTGCTTCGTCTTGTCCACGCACAGGCCCCTAGATCGATTCGTCCAGCCCGAGTGTCATCACTCGGGCCGCTGTGCCCTTGCAGGGTTGCCCCCGTATGGTGCATCAGGTAGTCAAGCCGGAGAAGAGCACCGTTACGGCGGCGGTGCTCCTGGTGGACAGGTACGGCCACCGGCGGGAACATCAGAACACCGGCCCGCACCCCGCCGCCGGTCAGGATGTCATGACGGGCGAGCGAGGTACGCCGTCTTGATGTCCGCCGAAAAGCCGCAGGCCCGGTAGAACGCGTGGGTTGACGGGTTGCGGGAGCTGGTGGTCAGCAGCACCTTGTAGCAGCCCGCGTCCCACGCCGCTCGCAGCGTTCCGTCGATGATCTTCTTGCCGAGGCCGGTGCCGCGCAGCGACTCTTCGACGACGACGTTCTCGATGATCGCGTACGGCGATGCGGACCGGCTGATGTTCGGGATCACGTTGAGGTAGGTGGTCGCGACGGGCCCGCCGTCCTTCTCGAGGACGAACAGGTCCAGCCCTGGGGTGCTCAAGATCCGGTCAAACGCCGCCCGGTCCGATCCGTCGGTCAGGATCGGGTCTTCGGGCAGTAACTGACGGTAGAGGCGGATGATGCTGTCGAAGTCACCAGGCCGCGCCGCACGGAACATGCCCGAAGTATATGTGGATCAAGCCGGAGTCCGGCACCTCGCACGTCCCCGGGCCGGATCGCCCCCCGGCCCTGCCGCTCAAGGGTGATCGCGGCGTGTCCGGCGGCGGCTGGCGAGTAAGACCCTTTTCTTGACACGCATATCGACCAGGGTTAGCGTGAGGCTTCGAATAGACGGACGCCTATGAATAAACATGCACTGGGGTTGCCCGCTTCGCCCCGGCGGAACCCATGAACCAGCCGATGCCCCCGTCACCCACGCCGGCGGCCCCTTGGGCCGCGGCGTGCGCCCCGGTGGCAGATCGGCACCGTCACCCCCTAGGTAGGAGGCTCCTGCATGGGTCCTGGC
>DASVVF010000732.1:0-2737 GCA_036386695.1 Catenuloplanes sp.
CGTGGTGCTGATGCACGACGGCGGCGGCGACCGGAAGCAGACCGTCGCGGCCTTGGACCAGCTGCTACCCGTGCTCGCCGCCCGGGGGTTGCGGTGCGTCACCGTATCGGTCGGACTGCCGGAGACCGCGCCGTCGACGCCGGCCGGTACGGCCGCGGCCCTGCGCGGCCACGCGCTCGCCGTGGTGCAGCGGGGGGCCGGCTGGGCCGCCCAGGCGCTGTTCGTGCTCCTGATCATCGCGACCGTGCTGGCGGCCGTCCGGATCCTGATCCAGGCGTACTGCGCCTGGCGGCACGCGCGGCGCCGGCGCAGGAACCCCCTGCCGGCACACCAGCCGCCGGTCTCGGTGATCGTGCCGGCCCACAACGAGGCGGCCAACATCGTCGCCACTGTGGACTCCCTGCTGGCCAACGACTACCCCGACCTGGACATCGTCGTGGTCGACGACGGGTCGACCGATGCCACCGCGGATCTGGTGGAGGCGCTGGGGCGACCCGGCGTGCGGGTGGTGCGACAGCAGCAGGCCGGTAAGGCCGCGGCGTTGCGCAGGGGTATCGCCGCGGCCCGCCACGACGTGCTGGTGCTGATCGACGGGGACACGATCGTCGAGGCGGACACCCTGGGCCTGCTGGTCCGCTCGTTCCACGACCCGACCGTGGGTGCGGTCGCCGGCAACGCCAAGGTCGCCAACCGCGGCGGGGTGATCGGCCGTTGGCAACACCTCGAGTACGTCGTCGCCTTCAACCTGGACCGCCGGGTCTTCGAGATGGCCGAGTGCATGCCCACCGTGCCGGGGGCGCTGGGCGCGTTCCGGCGATCGGCGTTGGACGCGGTCGGCGGCGTGCGGGGCGACACGCTGGCCGAGGACACCGACGTCACCATGGCGGTCTGCCGGGCCGGTTGGCGGGTGGTGTACGAGGACAGCGCCTGCGCCTGGACGGAAGCCCCCAGCAGTTGGGGCGGGCTGTGGCGGCAACGCTACCGCTGGTGCTACGGGACGATGCAGGCGATGTGGAAGCACCGGGCGGCGCTGCGCGAGCGTGGCCCCGCCGGCAAGTTGGGGCGCCGCGGGCTGGGCTACATCTTCCTGTTCCAGATCCTGCAGCCGTTGCTCGGTCCACTCGTGGACGTCTACCTGCTGTACTCGCTGCTGTTCCAGGCCCCCAGCCTGGCCGCGGCGCTGTGGCTGGGCCTGCACGTCGCGCAGCTGGCCGTGGCGGCGTACGCCTTCCGGTTGGACCGCGAGCCCGCCGGTCCGCTGTGGACGCTGCTGCTGCAGCAGATCGGGTACCGCCAACTGATCTACCTGGTGACCATCCAGTCGGCGGTCACCGCGCTGCTCGGCGCCCGGCTCCGGTGGCACCGGGTGACGCGTACCGGGGGAGCGGCGGCCCTGGCGACCAGGGTGGCCCAACCGAACTCGTCGGCGGCGCGCACCCGGTACCTGCTCCAGCAGCTGCGCCGGGGCAACTACCGGGATCCGCTCTGGGCCCGGCTGTCCGTGGGCCTCGGCGTCCTGATGCTGCTGCTCAGCGGCACCACGGCCATCGCTGGGAAGGTCATCACCGACCGGTACCAGGGCTCGGTGAACCAGGCCGACCTGCTCGGGGCGGCGGCGACCTACGCCGGCCGCGGCGCGGACTGGAGCCTCGACCGGCCGCTGAACATCCTGCTCATCGGGCTGGACTGGCGGAAGGGCCAGACCGGTCGGATCCGGTCCGACACGATCATGGTGTTGCACGTCCCGCGCACCAAGGACCGGGCGTACCTCTTCTCCCTGCCGCGCGACACCCTGGTGGACATTCCGGCGGACCCCGACGCCGGCTTCCGTGGTGGCCGCGACCGGATCAACACGGCCTTCGCCTACGGCGCCGGCCTGGAGCAGGACCGGGCCCGCGGTGGCCGGCTGCTGGCCGCCACCGCCAAGCGGCTGACCGGGCTGCCCGGCTTCGACGCCGCCGCCCTGATCGACTTCTACGGTTTCGCCGACATCATCACGGCGATGGGCGGGATCGAGGTGTGTGTCGAGGCCCCCGTCACGTCGCGGCACACCGGAGTCCGGTACACCAAGGGATGCTCCAAGATGAACGGCACGTCCGCGCTGGACTACCTGCGGCAACGCAAATCCGTCGCCGGCAGCGACTACGGCCGGCAGCGGCACCAGCAGCAGTTCATCAGGTCCATCGCCAAGGAGGCGGCCAAGCAGGGCCTGGCCGGCAATCCCGCGAAGCTGGACCGGCTGTTCCGGGCCGCCGGCAGCGCGGTGACCGTGACGACCGGCCCGGCCGCGCCGGCGGAGCTGATGTTCGCGTTGCGCCAGATCACCCCGGACCGGATCACCACGATCCGGACCCCGGGCCGTGGCCAGCGGGACCGCGCCGGCCAGTATCTCGGCGAGGCGCTGGAGCCGGCCAGCCATGAGATGTTCCGCGCGCTGCGGGAGCAACGCCTGGAGCAGTTCGCCGCGGCCCACCCCCGCCTGGTCAGCCGGCGGCTCTGAGTGGGCCGGCCCAGGAGTTACCGGCTACCGCCGGGCGGGTACTGCCGATCGCAGCGGCTGTCGGGGAGGAGTGACGTGGCGGACAGGATGGGAGTGACGCGGTCGCCGTCGGCTGCCCGGGCCGTGCACGCCGCCAGTGACGGCGTGGCCGTGCTGAGTGCCGACTGGACGGTCAGCTACGTCAATCCCAACGGCGCCAAGCTGCTCACCCGCCGGCCCGACGACTTGCTCGGCCGC
>DASVVF010000733.1:0-4615 GCA_036386695.1 Catenuloplanes sp.
AAACGTACGCGTCCCCGCCGGGCTCGTCGGCTGGGGGGCGGGCGGGCGCCGGCACCGGATCTGCAGCCGGTGGGCCGGGTACGCCGATCGGAGCCGGCGCTTGTCTGGCCGTCGGCGCCCGGCCAGCCGCCGCACCGGAACTCGCGACGGTCGGACGCGAGGCCTCCGGCGGAGTTGTCGCATGCGGTCGCGGCGCCGGCGTACGCAGGGCGGGGTCGCCGTCGCCGCCCGGCTCGATTCCAGCGTCTTCGGTCGGGGGTAAGGTGCCGTCCGCCTGGACCGCCGGGTCGTAGACGCGCCTGCGTCCGCCACCGGGGGCCGGCTCTCCGTAACCTGTTCCGACGCGCGGTTGTGGCACTGCTTGCTCCCCGCTCTCGGGGCCGGAGCCAGCGGCCTGAAATCGATCGGCACCTGCGGGGGCACCGTACCGGTTCGGAATCCCGGCCCGACCATGATGGTGGCCTGTTTCACGTGAAACGGATGCCGATCCGGGTCCCCGTACCGCGGGATCACTGAGTCTCGGGTGGTCATCACTACCGTGGTTATGCACCGTGTCATCCCTGCCCACATCGGATGGATCGGCACCGTGAGCGCCTCCTGAGGCGCCTTCGGGCAACGCGAGCGGCCGAGCGGGATCCTGCGGGGTGACGGACATGCCGCTAGCCGGCTGATCCACACTATCGACGCGCGGCCAGCCTACGGCCGTCAGGCGCACAGGGCCACGGGTGTCCCCCTGATGGAATCGACAAACTTCGCCGGGGACGAGGTACACCAGGAAGCCCGGCACCCGTCGCAGGCTTCCGCCGCAGGCCGGGGGAGCCCCGGCCGGCCAGCCGAGCTGCCCTGCTGACCGACCATCGCGTCGGGGGCGGTCGAGTGTCGGGGGTGAACCAACGTCCCTGGATGCTCCCCGCTCGACCATCAACCCCTCCGCGTTCTCCCTCGTCCAGTGCCGCGCTCCGGTCCGGAGCGGGCGTCCCGGCCTTTCGCCGACCGCGCCGGCTGGGACCGAGCCGGCACGACCGCGCGCTCCCGGACGATCTCCACAACGGTCGTCGGCGCGGCCAGGACCCCGTCCCCGCACTGCCGTACGACCGGTGTGGCGCCGCCCAGCCTGGCGACCTCGGCACGGTGCTCCGCCACCTCATCGGCGGCCGTCGCGCCCTTCAGCGCGAGCAGCCGCCCGCCAACGGCGGTGAGGGGAAGACACCATCCAGCAAGCCGATCAAGTGGAGCGACCGCCCTGGCGGTGACGACGTCGGCCGGAATCGGCAGCGCTTGAGCCACGTTCCCGACCAGGTCCTCGGCTCGGCCACGAACGACCGTGACGGTCGAGGCCAGGCCGAGCGTTGTCACCACCTCCGCCAGGAAGGCGATTCGTCGTGCCAGTGGTTCGACCAGGACGACCGTCAGGTCAGGCCGAGCCACTGCCAGCACAATACCGGGCAAACCGGCACCAGACCCCACGTCGACCACTGAACACCCCAGAGGGATCAACTCGGCGATGACCGCGCAGTTCAGCAGGTGTCGCTCCCACAGGCGGGGGCCCTCCCGGGGACCGATCAGGCCGCGCTCGACGCCGTCGCTGGTGAGCAGCTCGGCGTACCGGATCGCCATCGGCAGCCGGTCGCCGAAGACGGTCGCCGCCGCCGCGGTCAGTTCCTCGGGCAGCAGGCCGGCGCCGCTGGCGGCACCCGGCGGGAACGGCGACGGCCCGGGCGAAGTACCGCCCGGGCCGGATGCGCCGCCGCCTGCCCCGTCTCGGGGAGCGGTCATGGCAGGGTCAGCCAGCCGGTCGAACGACGATGCGACGGCTCGGCTCGACGCCCTCGGACTCGCTTTCCACGCCGTTCAGCGCGTTGACGACATCGTGTACGCACTTGCGCTCGAACGCCGACATCGGATCCAGGCGCACCGGCTCACCGTGCTCGCGGACCTTCTCGACGGCGTTGCGGGCCACCGCCGCCAACTCCTTACGCCGGTTGGCGCGGTAGCCGCCGACGTCGAGCAGCAGGCGGCTGGGCGTACCGGTCTGCCGGAACACCGCCAGCCGGGTCAGCTCCTGCAACGACTCCAGGGTGGCACCGCGCTGCCCGACCAGGCCCTGCAGCCGACCGCCGACCACCTCGACCATGGGCCGTCCGGCGGAGACCAGCTCGTCGATGTCGCCGTCGTAGTCGAGGATGTCCAGCAGCCCCTCGATGTAGTCCGCGGCGATCTCACTCTGCTGGAACAGTTCGCTTTCCGAGGTGCCAGCGGAGCCCTTCGCCTGGTCGCCGGCCTCGTCGCTGTCGTCGGCCTCGTCGCTGTCGTCGGCCTCCCCGGTGACGTCGGCCTCGCCGGTGTCGTCGGCCTCATCCACCGCGGCCACCGTCGGGTCGGTGTCGATGTCGTCGTCGACAGACTGCTCGGCGCGGGGAGTAGTGGTGTCGGTCACGGTGTCATCTCCGTACTCGCTGGGCCGGACCTGCGCGGTCCGCTGTTTCCCGTGCCGGCCGGAGGCCATTGGTCACGGGCAGGTCTGGGTGTGGTCGTCGCGCCACCGTCGAGCGCGGCGGCCGGGCGGACCTTCGCCACCCGGGCACCGTCAGCTCTTCGGCTTCGCGGGACGGCCGCCCTTCTTCGGGTTGACCGGCCGGGCGCCGGGCTTGGGCGCCAGCGCCTTGTTGTCGACCACCGGGCGGGGTTGTTGCGGGGGAGCGCTGTTGGCCTTGCCGCGTCCGAACAGCCCGCCGGTCTTCGCCGGCTGGACCGGGTTGCGGACCGCGGGAGCGGTGCGGGCTGTCGTACCCGGGCCACCGGTGGCCATCGGCGGTGGCGGGAACTTGCGCAACACCCACTGCTGCTGGCCCAGGGTGAACAGGTTGTTCGTGACCCAGTAGATGATCACACCGATCGGGAAGAGCGCGCCGGAGATCAGCAACGAGAAGGGGATGCCGTAGAGCATCAGCTTCTGGATCATCTTCTGCTGGGGATCGGTGGCCCAGCCGGTCTTGAGGATCATCTGGCGGCTGGTCAGGTACGTGGTGGCCATCATCACCAGCACCAGAATCCCGGCGATCACCTTCACGGTGGTGCCGTTGCCCTGCAGCCGGGTCAGCTCATCGGCGGCGGAGCCGAACTTGCCGGCGATGGGTGCGCCGAACAGCTTGGCGCTGGCCGCGCTCTGGAACTGCTCGGTGGTCCAGCCGTACAGGGCGTTCTTGGCCGGGTCCAGGCGGCGGAGCACGTGGAAGAGGCCCAGGAAGACCGGGATCTGCAGGAACATCGGAAGGCAACCCATCAGCGGGTTGGCCTTCTCCGTCCGGTACAGCTCCATCATTTCCTTCTGGAGCGTCTCCCGGTCACCCTTGTGCTTGTCCTGCAGCTCCTTGACCTTGGGTTGCAGCGCCTGCATGGCCCGCTGGGACTTGATCTGCTTGACGAAGACCGGGAACAGGATGACGCGAACGGTCACCACCAGGAACAGGATCGACAGGATCCACGCCCAGTTCGTGCCCAGCACCGCCTTCACCGGCACGCCGATGGCGTCCCAGGCGGAGTGCCAGGTGAGGAGGATCCACGAGATCGCCCAGTAGACCCAGTCGAGACTCAATTGGGGGCTCCAGTCACATCGGCGGGGCGGCGGGGCAGATCAGGCACCGGGTCGAACCCGCCAGGGTGGAACGGGTGGCAGCGCAGCAGCCGCCAGATCGCCAGACCGGTTCCCCGTAGAGCGCCGTATCGCGTGATCGCCTCAAGGGCGTACGCGCTGCACGACGGGTGGAACCGACAGCGTGCCGGCAACGCCGGGCTTATCCGACGGTACGCGATGACCGCTGCGGCCAGCATGCGGGCGGCCCGTGTCCGCGGTCGCGGCGGGGCACCCGAGGTCGTCACCCGCGCTCCGTCGGGGACGGGGGTCGGCGCCGGGGGCGCGGTCCGCGGGCGGCGGCGAGCGCGGCGTCCAGATCGGCGGCGAGCGCGGGGTACGGCGTCGCGGCGGCCGCCGGCAGAGCCCGCACCACCAGGGTGGAGCCGGCCGGCAGCTCGGTCACCCGGTCGCGGACCAGGTGGCGCAGGCGCCGGCGGACGGTGTTGCGCACCACCGCGGGTCCCACCGCCTTGGACACGACGAAGCCGGCGCGCGCCGGGAGGTCGTAGCTCCCGGCGGGCGCCGGCTCGGCGGACAACTGCATCGCAGCCTCGGCGGTGACTGCCGACGGGACCGGGTGCGGGACGGTCAGGTGAACGACGACACTCCCGCGTCCGGCCCGACGGCCGGCGCGGATAGTCGCGGCGAAGTCGCTACTGCGCCGCAGTCGTTGCGCCGCGGCTAGCACGACTACCTTCGATCTCCGGCCCCGGACCCCGGCCGGCTCAGGCCGACAGGCGGTCGCGGCCCCTGCCGCGGCGGGCGGAGAGGATGGCACGGCCGGCCCGGGTGCGCATGCGCAGCCGGAAGCCGTGGGTCTTCGCGCGCCGACGGTTGTTCGGCTGGTACGTGCGCTTGCTCACGTCAGGCTCTCCGTCTTCGTACGCCCCGGGCACGGGTCGCCGGGGTCGTGGGGGTGGTCTGGCGCCGGCCGCCGCGCCGGTGGCAACCGGTCGCAGCTTCGGACAGCCATACTATCCG
>DASVVF010000734.1:0-5242 GCA_036386695.1 Catenuloplanes sp.
GCGACGACGGAACCGCGGGCACCCTTTCTCGCTTGACATGTTTTAATGTCTCGCCGGGCCGGACGAGGTCGACCGGGCCGTCGCGGCCGCCGACAAGGCCTTCCAATCCTGGCGCGAGACCTCGCTGGCGCAGCGGGTACGGGTCCTGTTCGCCTTCCGCGACCTGGTGCGACGGCACGAGGACGAGTTGGCCGGCCTGGTCACCGACGAGCACGGCAAGACGGTGGAGGACGCCCGTGGTGAGGTGATCCGGGGCCGCGAGGTGATCGAGTTCGCCTGCGGCATCCCCCAGTTGCTCAAGGGCGACTACTCCGACCAGGTCTCCACCGGGGTCGACTCGTACGCGTTCCGGCAACCGCTGGGGGTGTGCGCGGGCATCACCCCGTTCAACTTCCCGGTGATGGTGCCGATGTGGATGCACCCGGTGGCCATCGCCTGCGGCAACACCTTCATCCTCAAACCCAGCGAACGCGACCCGTCGGCGGCGAACCTGGTGGCGGACCTGTACGCCGAGGCGGGCCTGCCGGCCGGCGTCTTCAACGTGGTGCACGGGGACCGGGTGGCCGCCGACGCCCTGGTGGAGCACCCCGGGATCGCCGCCGTGTCGTTCGTCGGGTCCACCCCGGTGGCCCGACACATCCACCAGCGGGCCAGCGCCACCGGCAAGCGGGTCCAGGCGTTGGGCGGCGCCAAGAACCACGCGGTGGTGCTGCCGGACGCCGACATCCGCGACGCGGCCCGGCAGATCACCGCCGCGGCGTACGGATCGGCCGGTCAGCGCTGCATGGCCATCTCCGCCGTGGTGGCGGTGGGCGCGGCCGGCGACGCGCTGGTGCCACTGCTGGCCGAGCAGGCCCGGGCGCTGCGGGTGGGTGACGGACGCTCGCCCGGCACCGACGTCGGCCCGGTGGTCACCGCGGCGGCCCGCGACCGGGTCCGGGTCGCCACGCTGCCCGACTGGCCGTCGGTGCCCACCCCGGTCGGCAAGGTGCTCATCGCCTGCGCCACACCGGCCGGGGCCGACGACCTGGCGGCAGCAGTGACCGGTGCCGCCCTGCCGGTCACCCTGATCGCCTCGGAGAACACCTACGTCGAACTGCTCCCGGTGAACTCCGACAAGGGCGACGCGCTGCGCTGGCTCGCCCCGTACCGCCGGGTGCCGCTCGCCGGGGTCGCGGCGATCGGTGACAACCCCAACGACATCCCGATGCTGCGCGCGGCGGGGCTCGGTGTGGCGGTCGGGGACGGACACCCCGCCGTTCGCGCGGCCGCGGGTCTCATCGTCGGCCCGTGCGCCGGCGGGGCGGTAGCCGACCTGGTCGAGTACGGCGACCGCGCGATGATCTGACGCGGTGGGCGTAGGAGGGCCGCGCGGAGCGGCGATGGTGGCCGACAGCGGCACGGTCAGGGGTCGACACCGTGCGGCATCGGGGCCCGCCCGGTGGGCTGCCGCGGAACCGGCAGCAGTGGCTCGCAAGGGACATTGGGCCGTACCACCGGGTGCGCCACCGTGACCTCGACGGGGTCGCCGTACAGCAGCAGGCTCAGTCGGGAATCGGCGCCGTCGCGTAGACTGACCCGGGTCATGTCATGGTCGGCTTCGACGAGCAGGCGAAGTCCGCTGTGCCGCAGCCGGAATCTGAGACCGGTGATGCCGGCGGGTAGCCGCGGCGCCAGCGACATCAGGTCCCCTTCCTCCAGCAGCCCACCGAACCCCTCGACGATCGCCGACCAGGCGCCCGCCAGCGACGCCATGTGCAGGCCGTCGCGGGTGTTGGCGTGCAGGTCGCGCAGGTCGACCAATGCCGCCTCGTGGGCGTAGTCGTGCGCCAACTCCAGGTGCCCGACCTCCGCGCACATCACCGCCTGGGTGCAGGCGGACAGGGACGAGTCCCGCACGGTGATGCGTTCGTAGTAGTCGACGTTGCGGGCCTTCTGTTCGGCGGTGAACGCCTCCGGGCACCAGTGCATCGCCAGGACCAGGTCGGCCTGCTTGACGACCTGCCGGCGGTACAGCTGGAAGTACGGTGCGTGCAGCATCAGCGGCCGCTCGTCGCGGCTGGCCGCGAAATCCCACCCGGCGTAGCGGGTGAAGCCCGCGGACTGCGGGTGTACGCCGAGGCGCTCGTCGAACGGCACGTGCACGGCGTCCGCGGCCGCCCGCCAGGCGTCCCGCTCCGCCGGCTCGACTCTGAGCTCGGCCGCGATGTCCGGGTGGCGGGCGCAGGCGTCGATGGCGGCGCGCAGGTTGCGGGCGGCCATCAGGTTGGTGAAGACGTTGTCGTCGGCGACGGCGCTGTACTCGTCCGGCCCGGTCACGCCGTCGACGTGCCATGCCCCGGCACTGTCGTGGTGCCCGTGCGACACCCACAGCCGGGCGGTCTGCACCAGCAGCTCGAGTCCACCCTCGCGCTCCAGGGACAGGTCACCGGTGACCCGGCGGTACCGATCGACGGCGCGGGCGATGACCGCGTTGAGGTGCAGCGCGGCGGTCCCGGCCGGCCAGTACGCGGAGCACTCCTCGCCGTGGATGGTCCGCCAGGGGAACGCGGCCCCGTCCAGCCCCAGCGTGCGGGCGCGTTGTCTGGCCTGGGGCAGGATCGAGTGCCGCCAGCGCAGCGCGTCGGCGGCGGCCTGGGGCACGGTGTAGGTCAGCAGCGGCAGCACGAAGCCTTCGGTGTCCCAGAACGCGTGCCCGTCGTACCCCGGCCCGGTCAGGCCCTTGGCAGCGACGGCCCGGCGTTGCGCGCGGGCGCCGGCCTGCAGCACGTGGAACAGGCCGAACCGCACCGCCTGCTGCAGCACCGGATCACCGTCGACCTCCACGTCCGCGGCGTCCCGGAAGTCGTCCAGGTATCCGCGCTGGTCGTCCACCAGGCCGGACCAGCCGGTGTACCGGGCGGCGGTCAACGCCGCGGCGGCCTGTTCACGCAACGCCTGCGGGGAACGGGTCGCGCTCCACCCGTACCCGAGGTACTTGACCAGCCGCAGCCGATCACCGGGCCGCAGCACGCTGACCACCGTCGTGCGGGCCCAGTCCGCGCGTACGTCGGTCTCCTCCTCATATCGTCCGGGCGCTTCAACGACATGGTCCATCCCCGTGGCCATCAGCAGCCCGACGACCGTCTGGCCCTGCTCCGGGTAGTGCCCGGAATGACGTGCGGCTCGCCCTCGTCGAGGTTCCCGCGCAGCCCGATGTGCCCGTTGGACAGCGCGAACACCGACTCGGTCTGGGCCAACAAGCCCAGATCCAGCGACGCCTCACGGACCAGCCACGGTTCGACGGGAAAGACGGCCTTGCCGATCATGCGCGTACCTCCACGTGCGCGGGGGAGGGCCCCTGGTGAACGTCCCCCCATTCGACCATCGTGGCGCGCAGCCCGCCCGGATTCGCCCGTCAACCGGCCCGGTCCCGGCCACGACGACGATCACCTGCGGCAGGTCCGCCCGGGTGTCCATCTGGGCGGTCGGTCCGATGGTTCAGGCCTTGACGGCGTCGAGGAGTTGCCGGGTGGTGGCGTGCGCCTCCAGCGGGTGGCGCAGCGGCCGGGAGCCGTCCAGCAGGTAGTGGTTGCGCCGGCCGCGGTGTTGTACCCGCAGGTATCCGTCGGCGGTGAGATCGGCGACGATCTTCTGCACCGCCCGCAGGGTGATCCCGACCTGCTCGGCGATCTCACGCATGGTCATGTCGTTGTCGCGATCCAGGCAGACCAGCACGTGTGCGTGGTTGCTGAGGAACGTCCATCCGGGTCGGGTGACCGGTTCGTCGTTTCCGCTGGTCACCGTTTCGTCCTCCTTCGGCGCGTGCCCGGCGCGGCGGGCGGGTGTGCGGTTGTCTGCGTACACCTTGACATACGAACTGCAGTTCGTCATTCTGGTGGCGGAGGGGAGTACCCGAGTCATCAGGATCGTCAGTCCGGCAGGCCTCGGTGCCCGCCCGGTCCTGGTGCCGCCGACGGCCGTTGCCGTGGCGGTGGGGAGACCTCCGGTCAACGTACGACCGGAGGGAGTGACTGACGTGACTGTGCCGCTGTGGTCCTGGTTCGCGGTGCTCGGTTTGATCATGGTCATGCTGGCGGTGGACCTGTTCGCCCACCGCCGGGCCCATGTGGTGGGGGTCCGCGAGGCCGCGACGTGGTCGGGCATCTGGATCGCCCTGGGGCTGGCCTTCGGGGTCGTTGTCTGGCAGGCGTGGGGCGCCGAGTTGGCCGGCCAGTACTACGCCGGCTACCTGATCGAGAAGTCGCTGGCCGTGGACAACGTGTTCGTTTTCGCGATCATCTTCAGCTACTTCGCCGTGCCGCGCGAATACCAGCACCGGGTGCTGTTCTACGGCGTCCTGGGCGCCCTGGTGTTCCGCGGGGTGTTCATCGCCGCGGGCTCGGTGTTGATCGCCAGCTTCGCCTGGATCCTCTACCTGTTCGGTGCGTTCCTGGTGCTGACCGGGGTGCGCATGGCTCTGCACCGCAACGACAGCATCAACCCCGAGCGCAGCCTGGTGCTGCGCTGGTTCCGGCGCCTGGTGCCGATGACCCCGGGCTACCACGGCTCCCGGTTCCTGGTGCGCCGCGCGGGTCGGTGGGTGGCAACGCCGCTGCTCGCGGTACTCGTGCTGGTCGAGGTCACTGACGTGATCTTCGCCGTGGACTCCATCCCGGCGATCTTCGCGGTCACCAGCGAGCCGTTCCTGGTGTTCACCTCCAACGCCTTCGCCATCCTGGGCCTACGGGCCATGTACTTCCTGTTGGCTGACCTGATGCACCGCTTCGTCTATCTCAAGCTCGGCCTCGCCCTGGTCCTGGTCTGGGTGGGTGTCAAGATGCTGCTGCTGGACCTGTACAAGATCCCGACCCCGGTCGCGCTCGGGACGGTCGCCGCGATCCTGACCGTCGCCGTCGTCGCCAGCTGGGTCGCCACCCGCGCCGGTGTGTCGCCAGCGCGGGCCGGTGTGTCGCCAGCCGGCGCTGCCTCGCCTGCCGGGTCCGGCCCTGGCGTACGGCCGCCGGCCGGCGCGCCGCCGGAGACAACCGCCGTGCCGCCGGTGGAGCGCCAACCCGCTGCCTGCGGTGAAGGCCCGCCGGCCGACGCGTCGAGGACTCTCCGATAGGCGCACCGGTGACGGACCGCGCCAGCACGGAGGGCCCCGCGGGCCGCCTCCGGGAATGCGCTGCCCTCGGCGGCCTCGCCCGGGGGATGCTCAGTCGTCCATCTGCAGCGCCGCCTGCAGGGCGAGGCAGAACCG
>DASVVF010000735.1:0-2035 GCA_036386695.1 Catenuloplanes sp.
GGCTGGTCCGCGGGTCCGCCGCCGACCTGTCCTACGACGGACCACCGGGCGAGGCGCCGGTCGGGGCGAGCTGGACCCACACCACCGGCCTGCACGGGCACGACGAAGCCGGCAACGTGGGAGTGCTGCGACTGCGCTTCCGCGGCCCGGTCAGCTTCAACGAGCCCGAGGAGTACAAGCTCAACACGTTCGCCTCGGCACTGTGCACGGCCGTGCGCAACGCCGCCGCGTACGCCGAGTTGGAGCGCATCGCCGCGGACAACGCACACGCCGCCACCCACGACCCGCTGACCGGCCTGGCCAACCGCCGGGCGCTGCTCGACCGGGGGACCGAGCTGGTCGGCGAGCCCTCCTCGGACGGCCTCACCGCCCTGCTGCTGATCGACCTCAACCACTTCAAGGAGGTCAACGACACCCTCGGCCACGCGGCCGGCGACCGGGTGCTGTGTACGGTCGCCGACCGGCTGGACGCCGCCAAACAGCCCGGCGACCTGGTGGCCCGGCTGGGCGGTGACGAGTTCGCGGTGCTCTTCCGCAGCCTGCCCTCCCCGGCCATGGCTTCGCACCGCGCCGAACGGCTCCTCGCGGTGCTGCACGAGTCGGTGCGGGTCGACGGCATGCGGATCACCGTGGAAGCCTGCGGCGGCATCGCCTTCGCGGCCGGCACCGGCGGCATGGCCGAGTTGCTGCGCCGCGCCGACGTGGCGATGTACCAGGCCAAGCGGGGCGGCCAGCGACTGGTCACCTACGTGCACACCCGGGACACCGCCGACCTCGGCCGGCTCGCGCTCGGCGGTGAACTCCCCCGGGCGGTCGCCGAGCGGGAGTTCACGGTCGAGTTCCAGCCCATCGTCGACCTCGCCTCCGGTGAGGTGGTCGCCGCCGAGGCGCTGACCCGGTGGCGCCACCCCGACCACGGAAACCTGAGCCCGATCAGCTTCCTGGACGCCGTCGAGCGCAGCGGCACGCTGCCCGCGTTCACCGAGGCGGTGCTCGACCAGTCGCTGACGGCCCTGGGGCTGTGGCGCGACGCCGGTTTCGACCTCCCGGTGGCGGTGAACGTCTCCCCGCGCAGCCTGCTCGACCCGCGGTTCCCCGCGTCGGTACTGGCCCGGCTGGAAGCCCACAACCTCCCACCCGAGCGGTTGTTCCTGGAATTGACCGAGACCCTGACGATCAGCCAACTCGAGGTTGTCGACGAGGTCCTCGGGGAGCTTCGGCAGGCGGGGGTGCGGCTGGCCCTCGACGACTTCGGCACCGGCTACTCCTCCCTGTCGGTGCTGTCCCGGATCCCGGTGCACGAGCTGAAGATCGACCGGGCGTTCGTGATGGCGATGGACACCTCCGCCGAGGCGGCCGCCGTGATCCGCTCCACGGTGGACCTGGGTCGCAGCCTCAACCTGGTCGTCGTCGCCGAAGGGGTGGAGAGCGAGCCGCAGCGGTTGGCCCTGTGGGAGTTGGGCTGCACCGCCGGCCAGGGTCACCTGTTCGCCCGCTCCATGCCGGCGGACCGCCTGATCGCCGCCCTGCGACGCGGCACGGACGGACGACCCGGCGCCCTGGCCCCGATCCTGCACGAGACCGGGGCGGTGGTCCGCCTTCCGGCGAACCGCCGGGTCCCTGGGCGCGGCCGCCCGGACCGTCTGCCACACTTGCCCGCGTGATCCCGGCCCCGGCAACCAGCGCCGCCGGCCGGGCCTGGTCCCGCCTCGACGCGACGGCCGGCGGCCTCACCGGCGATCTGCTGCTGTACGCCCTCGCCACCGGATTCGCCGCCGTCACCGCCCTCGCGTCCACCCTCGCCCCGCACCGCGCCTGGGGGGCGGTCGCCGCGTACGGGTACGCCGCCGCTCTCCTCGCCACCGTCGCCCAGCTGCTGCTGCGCCGCCACGCCCCGGACTCACCCCTGGCCGGCGCACCGGCCCGGGCCGCGCTCACCGGCCTGACCTGGCTGCTGACCACGGTGATCCCGCTGGTGAGGCAGGCCGCCGAGCGGGCCGCCGGACGCTCCGACCGGGCGCAGGAGGAGGTCCTC
>DASVVF010000736.1:0-4299 GCA_036386695.1 Catenuloplanes sp.
CCCACGACTCGTCGTGTGGCTCACTTTGGCCTGCGCGGGTCGGGCACTGCTGAGTAGGGAGAGGCTCAAGAGGGGTCTGCACGGCTCGGAGTAGCGCTGCCCTTCCTGCTCGACATCCATCGGGCTCGAGCAGAGGAGGCACGAAGTGGCCCGTGTGGTCATCGGCATGGACCCACACAAACGCTCCGCCACCATCGAGGTGATGACCAGCAACGAGACCATCGTGGGCACCGACCGCGACGGCTATGCGGCGATGGTCACGTACGCGAAGCAGTGGCCGGAGCGGGTCTGGGCGATCGAGGGCTGCCAGGGCATCGGCCGGCACATCGCCACCCGGCTGCTCGCCGATGGTGAGCAGGTCGTCGACGTCCCGCCGAAGCTATCCGCCGGGGCCCGGGTGTTCGCCACCGGCCAGGGCCGCAAGACCGACGCCACCGACGCGCACTCCGTCGCGTTGGTCGGCACCCGGATGGCAGGGCTACGTCCGCTGGTCAACGACGAACAGTTGGCTGTGCTGCGGATCCTGGTCGACCGCCGCCGCTCCCTCGGCGAGGAACACACCCGCATGGTGTCCCAACTGCACCAAATGCTGCTGGAACTCATCCCCGGAGGAGCCAAGAAGAGCCTGTCCGCCGCTCAAGCCAAGGCGCTGCTCGCCACGGTCCGACCCCGGGACGCGGCCGGCAAGACTCGGCGCCGAGTGGCGGCAGAACTGATCACTGACCTCGAGGCCCGCGAGGCGGTTCTCTTCGCGTCGCACCTGCAGGGCGAGCAGATGAGCGCCACAGTCGGAGAAGAGGGCACGCGCCCGCGCGAATCTGTCCCGGGCGGAGTCGGCGTCCCCGATCGCTGCGAGCGCGGTCCCGGCGGCCAGGTACGCCTGCCCGCTGCCGATGCGGTCTCCATAGTCGGCCAGGGACTCCGCCGCCGTCCGGGCGTGTGCCGCGGCCCTGACCGGATCGGTTGCCAGCAGCGCGTACGCCCGAGCCAGCTGGGCGGAAGCCGCCAGCCGGGGCAAGAAGGCAACCGCGGCGTCGACCTGCGCCCGTTCGGCCCACCGCAACGCCTGTTCCGGGTGTCCCTGGGCCGCCTCGGCCTGGGCGAGTGCGAGGTACCACGCGCCGCGGGTGACCGGGTCGGCGTCGGCCAACTGCCGGCCATCGGTGTCGCCCAGCAGCAACCCGACGCACCCGGCGGGATCGCCGGCGTGCAGGTGGGCCTGCGCGAGCGCGCCAACGGCCGTACGGGTGAAGAAGCCCTTGCGGGCACCGACCAGGTCGAGGGCCTCCTTGCCCAGCCGGAACGCCAGGTCCAGGTCGCCCTGAAGGGCGGCGACGTTGCACTGGTACGCCAGGACGAGTGCGGTGAGTTCGTCCGCGTCGACCAGCGCGGACGCGTCGCGCGCATCCTCAAGGCATCGGGCTGCCTCCGGCAGGTCGCCCAGGCTGCGGTGGGCGCAGGCGCGCAGTGCGTGGATCTGGCCGGCGAGGGCGGTCTGCCCGCTGCCCACGGCCGTCTCCAACGTCCGTTCGGCGTGCCGCAGTGCGTCGTGCGGCCGTCCGTGGCACAGCTCCGCCGTGGCCAGCCAGGCCGCCGCGTGCAGGAGTTCGGCGAGCTCCCCGTCCGGCATGGCGTCGATCAGGGCGGCGGCCTCGTTCAACCGCTCCACCATGTTGGCGCTGACTCGGGCCGTCCGCTGGTCGGTCAGTACGGAGGTGGCCAGCGCGGCGGCGAGCAGGGGGCGGTCGCCGCTGCGTCGGGCCGCCGCCACGGCCCTGGCCGCCCAGTTGTGGTCGCTCTCCAGGTCCACGGTGGCAAAGTCGCTTGCCAGGCCCAGCAGCAGCATCGCGGCCGCCAGCCCTTCATGGTCAGTCAGCCCGGCCAGCTCGGCCGCGAGCCGGGCGTTCGCCTCGGCGTGCCGGCCGAGCAGGCGTTCGATCCCCGCGCACAGGGCGACCAGCCGGGCTCGCAGGTCGGCGGCGTCAATCGGCAGCAGGTGCAGCAGTTCGTGCAGCGTGTCCCGGCTCTCGCGCAGCTGACCGGTGACCGCGAGAGCCTGCGCCCGGGCGCCGAGCAGCTCTACGCGCAGCCAAGCAGACGTCGGGTTGGTCGGCAGCAGCCGCAGCGCCGTACCCAGCCAGTGGGCGGCGACGGCGGGGCTGCTGTTCAGGGCCTCCGTCGCGGCCCTCCGCAGCACCTCCACGGCCTGTTCATCGCCCCGGGTTGCACAGCGTTCCAGGTGGTGGGCCTGCTCGGCGATGGCCGCTCCGCGCTGTTCGAGTGCCTGGGCCGCGCGGGCGTGGGCCCCGATCCGCCACCCCGGGTCGGCTGCCTCATACGTGGCCCGCCGGACGAGCGGATGCCGGAATCCGAAGCGGTCCCGCCGCGGCGTGGGCCGGAGGATGTCCAGGGCCACCAGCCGGTCCAGCGCCTCGAGCACCTCTGGTATGGACAGCTCCGCCGTCTCTGCGACCAGTTCCGGCTCGGCGACCTCCGGTGTCAGGGCGGTGGCCCACGCCACCCTCGCCTCGACCGGCGTCAGGGTGTCGAGTTCGGCCACCAAGGCGGCCTGTACGTGCGGCGGCAGCGCATCGCGGGGATCGGGCGGGCCGGCCGCGTCAGGGGCCGCCGCCCACGACGATACGGCGGAGAAATCTGTCCGGGTCAGCGCCTGCAGATAGAACGGGTTTCCTCCACTTGCCTGGTACAGCTCCCGCCGCCGAGTCGGGGATAGCCGTACGGGTAACAGCTCGTCGGCCTCGGTCGGCGTAAGCGGGCCCAGCTCGAGGGACGTCACCACGCCATCGTCGACTGCCCGTGCCAGGCGCTGCCGAAGTCGACCGGACAGCTGCCGGGGTCGGTACGACACGGCCAGCAGGACCGGGCCGGCGGGCGGGTGCCGGAGCAGATATTCCAGCAGTTCAGCCGAGCTGGGGTCGGCCCAGTGCAGATCGTCGAGTACGACCACCAGCCCGACCGGCCCAGCCATGGTCTCCAACAGGGCGCGGACCGCGCGATGGAGCCGGTATCGCTCGGGGCCGAGCGAGGGCCGGTCCGGGTGGCTAGTGTCCGCCGCAGTCCACTGGCCGGCCGCTGGCCAGGGCTGCCCGTCGGCCTCCGCACCGGGCTGTTGGCGAGCGCCTGCGCCAGGCGGTATCGGCAGGATCTCCCGCAGCATGGTCAGTTGCGCGCTGGACAACCCGGCCAGCGAGTCTGGACCGAGGTCGGCCAGCGGATCGGCGAGTACGTCGCTGACGATCGCGAAGGGGATGTGCTGCTCGAATTCGGCGGCCCGACCCCAGGCCACCGGCCGGCCGGCCAGTTCCGCCCGCCGGGTGAGCTCGCGCAACAGCCGTGTCTTTCCGATTCCGGGGTCGCCGCTGATGGCAACCACCAGGGCGGTGCCGGCGCCGAGTTGATCAAGCAGGCCATCCAGTACGGACGACTCGTGAGCACGCCCGACGAGCGCGCCGACGGCTCCACGCGGCGCCCCGGGAACCGTCGGTTGCTCCGCGAGCCCACCCGGCGCCACGGTCACCGCCGGTTGGTCTGCGGGCCCGCCCGGCAGCGCAGCGGGGTGCCGACGTGGGGCCGGGTTTTGACCGGAGACCAGGGCGGGCCGCGGCCGCGCCGTACGCGGTCCGGACACCGGGGTTTGCTGCCTAGGTAGAGCGATGGGCTGCTGGGGCGACACGGCCGAGGGCAGGACTTCGATCCGGCCTGCCACCGGAGCCAGTACCGGGTCCTGTCGGAGCACCGCCGCTTCCAACTCGCGTAACGCTGGTCCCGGATCGATGCCCAACTCGGCGCCGAGGCTGGTCCGGACCTCCCGTAGGACCGCCAGGGCTTCCGCCTGCCGGCCCGCCCGGTACAGGGCGAGAACAAGCTGCCCCTGAACCTGCTCGTCGAACGGATGCTGGCCGGCCAGGTGCCGCAGCTCGGACAGCAGGTGGAGATGTTCACCCATGGCCAGCCGGGCGTCGACCAGCGCCCGACGGGCGTCGAACTCCAAGGCGGCGAGTCGGTCGGACTGCTGGTTGAGCCATGACACGTCGGCGACGTCGACCAACGGCCGTCCTCGCCACAGCCCCAGGGCCGAGCGCAGCAGCTCCGCGCTGCGGGCCGGGTCACCGGACTGCCGGGCCGCCAGGATCAGCCGCTCGGCCACGACGACATCCGTACCGTCGGGCGCCAGGGCCAGCAGATAGCCGGGCGGACGGGTCTGGATCGCCGCCGGGTCGCCCAACACCCGACGCAGGTACGAGACGTGACTTTGAACGGTGTTGACGACGGGGGCGG
>DASVVF010000737.1:0-2178 GCA_036386695.1 Catenuloplanes sp.
GTTGAACAGCGACAGCAGGCCCACGAAGCCGGCGGCGGCGGTGACGGCGACGGCGGAGGTCGTCCCGTCGCGGAAGAAGTCCTGGATCATCGGCGCGGCCTGCTCGAGGATGCCGATTCCCGCGGTGACGTTGCAGAAGAGCACCGTCCACAGCAGCCAGAACTGCGGGGTCTTGATGGCGTTGTTCGCCGAGACGCTCTCGGTGGTGACCAGGGCCTTCTTCTTCACCGACGCCGGGTCGAAGCCGGCCGGGCGCCAGTCGTTGGCCGGCACCCGCACGATGAAGGCGCCGAACATCATGAAGACCAGGTAGACCACGGCCAGCGTGAAGAACAGCGCCGCGACGGCCTCGCCGTTGGGCACCGTGCCCGCGGTGCCGTCGTAGGCCGGGTCGTAGTAGTTCATCAGCTGGCGCGACAGCGGCGAGGCGATCAGCGCGCCGCCACCGAAGCCCATGATCGCCATGCCGGTGGCCAGACCCGGGCGGTCCGGGAACCACTTGATCAGCGTGGAGACCGGCGAGATGTAGCCGATGCCCAGGCCGATGCCGCCGAGGACGCCGTACCCGAGGTACAGCAGCCAGAGCTGACCGGTCTCGATGCCCAGGCCGCCGACGAGGAAGCCGGTCACCCAGAAGACGGCGGAGGTGGACATCGCCGCCCGGGGACCGTTGCGGTCCACCCAGGTGCCGAACAGGGCGGCGGAGACGCCGAGCATGACGATCGCGATCGAGAAGATGATCCCGATCGCGGTCAGGCTCGTGTCGAAGTGCTCGACCAGGGCGGTCTTGTAGACACTGGTCGCGTACGCCTGGCCGATGCACAGGTGCACGGCGAGCGCTGCCGGCGGGATCAACCAGCGGTTGAAGCCGGGACGGGCCACGATGCGTTCTCGGGCCAGGAAACTCGGTACTGCCACGGGACGGACCTCCGGAGGACATCGGTCGGGGGATCCCCCGCCGGAACGGGGCCGTGCCAGACGTCACGGACCCGCGGGAACGCTACGTCGGCCCTGTACGTACCGCGAAACGGAGGAACCGGGTCATCGCGGTTCGCAACCTGATCGTTGTCAACAGAACGACCGGACCGCGCGTGGAGGACGCCGGACCGCGGCTGCACCTACCGGAATAGGCTCCCGTCATGGCCTACGAGGTGAAGGGCGTCGTCGCCCGCAGCAAGGGTGCCCCGGTCACGGTGGAGACGGTGATCGTCCCCGACCCCGGTCCCGGGGAGGCGGTCGTGGACATCCAGGCGTGCGGGGTGTGCCACACCGACCTGCACTACCGCGAGGGCGGCATCAACGACGACTACCCGTTCCTGCTCGGCCACGAGGCCGCCGGCACCGTGGCCGCGGTCGGTGCAGGTGTCACCAACGTCGCCGTGGGCGACTTCGTGATCCTGAACTGGCGGGCGGTGTGCGGGCAGTGCCGGGCCTGCGCCAAGGGCGAGCTGCAGTACTGCTTCGCCACCCACAACGCCGCCCAGAAGATGACCCTGGCCGACGGCACCGAGCTGTCGGCGGCGCTGGGCATCGGCGCGTTCGTGGAGAAGACGCTGGTGCACTCCGGGCAGTGCACCAAGGTCGACCCCGCCGCCCCGGCCACCGCCGCCGGCCTGCTCGGCTGCGGGGTGATGGCCGGCGTGGGCGCGGCGATCAACACCGGCGCGGTCAGGCGCGGGGAGTCGGTGGCGGTGTTCGGCTGCGGCGGGGTGGGCGACGCCGCGATCGCCGGCGCGAAGCTGGCCGGGGCGACCACGATCATCGCCGTCGACATCGACGACCGGAAGCTGGAGTGGGCCCGGCAGTTCGGCGCCACCCACACCGTGAACTCCAGGCAGACCGACGCGGTCGAGGCCATCAAGGGCCACACCGGCGGCTTCGGCGTGGACGTCGCGATCGACGCGGTCGGCCACCCGGCGGTGTTCGAGCAGGCCTTCTACGCCCGCGACCTGGCCGGCCGGGTGGTGCTGGTCGGCGTCCCGACCCCGGACATGACCATCACGCTGCCGCTGCTCGAGGTGTTCGGCCGCGGCGGGGCGACCAAGTCCTCCTGGTACGGCGACTGCCTGCCCTCCCGGGACTTCCCGATGCTGGTCGATCTGTACCTGCAGGGCCGATTCCCGCTGGACGACTTCGTCAGCGAGACGATCGGCATCGACGACGTCGAGTCGGCCTTCG
>DASVVF010000738.1:0-2216 GCA_036386695.1 Catenuloplanes sp.
GCCGGAACTGCCCTGGGAACGGGTGGGGATCCCACTGATCAACGAAGGGCCACAGGTCCTCCAGCACCGGGGCCGGCTGTTTCTGATCTATTCCGCCAGTGGCAGCTGGACCGACGACTACTGCCTGGGGCAGCTGACCCACCTCGGCGGGGATCCGCTGCGGGCGGACTCCTGGCGCAAGGAGCCGGCGCCGGTGTTCGCCCGGACCGACGAGGTGTTCGGCCCCGGCCACGCCTCCTTCGTCCTGGCCGGGGACGGCGGGCACGACTGGATCGTCTACCACGCCGCCCGGTCCCAGGGAAGTGGCTGGGACCGGGACGTCCGTACCCAAACTTTCAGCTGGAATGGTGACGGCGCGCCACATTTCGGCACACCGGTACCGCCGGGGATCCCGGTAGGTTGATTTCGGACGGGGAGGCTCCCTGGCCGCCGGTCCGTGACGCAGCCGGCGCGCGGCCGAGCGAGGAGGTGACCGCGCCGTTGGACCTCCAATTCTGGGCGCCGATTCTCATCCCACTGGTGCTGGGTGCCGTCGGCACCGCACTGGCCGGGGGGTGGCGCTGGTGGCGGCACGACGAGGGGCGGGAGTTGCGCCGGATCTACCGGGGCGCGGTCCAGGTCGTGACCGCCGGCCCGGTGCGCGACGAGCTGGTGCGGCTGATCTCCGATGACGACTTCCAGGAGTGGCTGGACCCGCCGGAGGCGCAGCCGCCCGCCCGGGAGCGGGCCCATATCCGTGCCCTGCTGCGGGCGCGGCTCGGCGAACCCACGGCCGAGCTGGCCGAGCCCGCGCTGAGGGCGTACTTCCGCCGGGTGCACCGTGGCCTGGCGGGGGCACACAACCAGCGCTGGAAGGACCGGGCCCAGGCCTGGGACGTCGCACCGACCGACCCGCCGGCTGCCACCGGCACCGCCGGCACACCCGCCCTGACGGCGACGACCGGGCCCAGCACGACCACGCCACCGACAACCACGACCACGCCGCCGACGCCCACGGCACCCACGACCACGCCGGCGACAACCACCGCACCCACGACCACGGCACCGACGGCACCGGCGGCGGCGGCGAACCCGGCCGCCACGGTCGTCGGGGGGTGGAACACCGCGCCGCCCCCGCTGGTCACCAGCGGCCCGGCCACCATCGGCCGCGACGATGAGCAGGCCGCGGTGACCGCGCTGCTGCGCGACGGCGGGGTACGCCTGGTAACGCTGACCGGACCGGGCGGGGTCGGCAAGACCCGGTTGGGCCGCGACGTGGCGGCGGCCTGCGCCGACGATTTCAGCGGCCGGGTCTACTGGGCCGACCTGAGCACCATCAGCGCTGGGGAGTCGTTCCGGGTCGCCGCGGTGCTCGCCCGGACGTTGGGCGTGCAGCCGAGCGCGGACCAACTCGTCGCCACCCCGGCCGACCAGGATGGCCGGCCCGACAGCCGGGTCCAGGTCTGGCTCGACGCGATCGTGGCCGCCGTCGGCGACGAGCGACTGCTGGTCGTGGTGGACAACTTCGAACAGGTCACCGAGGCGGCCGGGCAGGTCACGCAGTTGCTCGACCGCTGCCCGGAGCTGCGGATGCTGGCCACCAGTCGGCGTCCGCTGCGGCTGGTGGGGCTGGAGTACGAGTACCCGGTGCCGCCGCTGCCGCTCCCGGACCCGACCGCGCTGCCCGGCCTCGACGAACTACTGCGGTATCCGGCCATCGCGCTGTTCGTCGAGCGGGCCCGGCAACGACGACCGGACTTCGTGCTCACCGCGGAGCAGGCGCCGGCCGTGGCGGAGATCTGCCAGCAGCTCGACGGTCTGCCTTACATGATCGAGGTCGCCGGGGCGCTGCTGAAGTACTACGGCAACCCGGTCAACCTGCGTCAGGAGCTGCTCGGGCTGGACCGACGGCTGTCGTTGGCCACCCTGGTCAACCGGGCCAGCACGATGGCCCCCCGGCAGCGCGACGGCCTCGCCATGATCGCCTGGAGCTATGACCTGCTGGGGGTGGAGGAGCAGCGGCTGTTCCGGCGCCTCGGCGCCTTCGTCGGCGAGTTCGACCTGGCCGCCGCCGCCGCGGTGGGCGCCGCGCAGCGGACCCGGGCGCAGGCCCGGGCCAGCCTGGAACTGCTCATCGACGACAACCTCGTCCAGCCGGTCGCCGCCGAGGCGGCCGGGCCGGTCCGGTACCGGTTACTGGAGACCACCCGGGAGTGCGCCCACCTCATCCTGACCGA
>DASVVF010000739.1:0-1550 GCA_036386695.1 Catenuloplanes sp.
GACGTCTTCGACGCGGCCCGGACGCTCACCTACTCGCGGCTGAGCGAGCAGTACCCGCGGCAGCCCTGAGAGGGTGTTGGGTCACCGGCCGGGTGCATGAGGTGATGGCCTGAGCTGGGGTGGTCGATGTTCGGCGTGGCGGCTGGGTGTGCGGCGCCGGCGGGTGTTCCTCCCAGCGGATGTGCGCCTGTACCTGCAAGCCGGGCTATGACACCTCGCTGACCGACGGTGAGTGGGCGGTGATCGAGCCGCTGCTGCCGGTGCGCAATCCCCGGCATGGCGGGCGACCGCTGAAGTACGACCGCCGGCTGATCCTGAACACGATCCTGTACGTACTGCGCACCGGCTGCGCCTGGCGGCACGTGCCGCACGACCTGGCGCCGTGGGATGCGGCCTACCGCTGGTTTGCCGCCTGGAGTGCCGATGGCACCTGGGCTCGGGTGCACCAGGCGCTGCGGGACCAGGTGCGGGAACGAGGCGGGCGCGACCGGCAGCCCACCGCGGCGGTGCTGGACTCGCAGTCGGCCAAGAGCGCCGAGGGCGGCGAGGCGATCGGCTATGACGCCGGCAAGCGGGTCCGTGGCCGCAAGCGGCATCTGCTGGTCGACACCGGCGGGCTGCTGCTGCACCGGGTGGTGCACTCGGCCAGCGTGCAAGACCGGGCCGGCGCCCGCCAGGTGCTGACCGGCATCAGTGCGCTGTTTCCGCTGCTGGCGCTGGTGTGGGTCGACGGCGGCTACGTCAACCGTGTCGATGCCGGCCTGATTGACTGGGCGGCGCGCACGCAGAACCTGCAGCTGGTCGTCGTGCCGCGCAACGCCGACGTGCGAGGCTTTCAGGTGCTGCCCCGCCGCTGGGTGGTGGAGCGGACCTTCGGCTGGTTGACGAGGTGCAGACGCTTGGCGCGCGACTATGAACGCACGACCGCCCACGCCGAGGCGATGATTGATGTGGCCATGATCCGGTTGATGGCTGCCCGGCTGGCCGGTGAGGACGTCGAGCCCCACGGCCCCATCGAGACCGAGGCCGCTCGACGCCTCACCGAAGACCTCAACGAGAACCGGTAATCAGCCGGTTACCCAACACCCTCTCAGGCGCGCACGACCTTGCCCGCGCGGATGCACGAGGTGCAGGCGTTGATGCGGCGACGGTTGCCCGGGGCGACGAGCGCCCGCACGGACTGGATGTTCGGGTTCCAACGGCGCGGCGTGCGGCGGTGCGAGTGCGACACCGACATACCGAAACCGGGCCCCTTGCCACAGACATCGCACACGGCAGCCACGGTGGATCACTCCCAGAGATTCGTTTCACGGACGGCGGCACGCCGACGCGCCCGCACACAGACCAACGGAGAGTCTAACCGCTCCCCGGCGGCGACGTCGCGGAGGGCGGCGGCAGCACGCCCGGACCCCGTCGCACGCCCGGCGCCGTCGGTCCGCGTGGGTACCCTCCGGCCGTGCTGCCGGCGCTCGACGACGCCGCGGTCGGCCAGTGGTGCCGGGCCGCGGTCGCCGGGCTGTCCGCAGCGCGGGGCCGCCTCGACGACCTCA
>DASVVF010000740.1:0-4200 GCA_036386695.1 Catenuloplanes sp.
CGGCGGCGAGGGTGGCGGCGGCGAAGGTGGCGGCGGCGAAGGTGGCGCGGAAGGCGGCGGCGAACCGCGCCGTCGCCGGCAGCGGCACAGCTGACCGACGAGATGGCATTGCGCAGTAGCGGGTCGGCCTCCGGGCCGGCCCGCGTTGTCACCCGCACCCTTCGCGCCGACCCGACCGGTGGCACGGTCCGCCGTACCGTGCTCCCCAGCGGCCTGCGCGTCCTGACCGAGACGGTCCCGATGAGCCGCAGCGCCTCCATCGGCATGTGGGTGGGTGTGGGCTCCCGGGACGAGACCCCGGCGCAGTCCGGGGTCTCGCACTTCCTCGAACACCTGCTCTTCAAGGGCACTCCACGGCGTAGCGCCCTGGACATCTCCGCGGAGATCGAGGCGGTCGGCGGCGAGACCAACGCCTTCACCGCCAAGGAGTACACCTGCTACTACGCGCGGGTCCTGGACGTCGACCTGCCGATGGCCGTCGACGTGCTCTGCGACGCCCTGGCCAACTCGCTGCTGGCCGAGGCCGACGTGGAGACCGAGCGTGGGGTCATCCTCGAAGAGATCGCGATGCACGACGACGAGCCCGACGACGAGGTGCACGACCTGTTCACCCGGGCGATCTACGGCGACCATCCGCTGGGCCGGCTGATCTCGGGCACCGAGCAGTCCATCTCGGCGATGACCCGCCGGCAGATCCAGAGTTTCTACCGCCGCCGGTACACCCCCGGCACCATCGTGCTGGCCGCCGCCGGCAACATCGACCACGCCGCCCTGGTCCGCCTGGTCCGCCGGTCACTGGCCGGCACGCCGCTGGACACGGCCGCCGAGGCGCCGGCCGCACGCCGCCCGGCCGGACCGCCGGTACGGGTCAGGCCCGCCCGCACCCTGGTGCGCACCAAGGACACCGAACAGGCGCACCTGGTGCTCGGCTGCCCCGGCATCGGGCGGCAGGACGAGCGGCGCTTCGCCCTCGGGGTGCTGAACAACGTGCTCGGCGGCGGCATGTCCAGCCGACTCTTCCAGGAGATCCGGGAAAAGCGCGGGCTGGCGTACTCGGTGTACTCATACTCCAGCCAGTACGCCGACAGCGGCGTGTTCGCCGTCTACGCCGGTTGCGCCCCGGGCAAGGCCGACGAGGTCCTCGACCTCATCCGGGCCGGCCTGGCCGCCGTGGCCACCGACGGGTTCACCGACGCCGAGGTGGCCCGGGGCAAGGGCATGGCGCGCGGCGGCTACGTGCTCGGCATGGAGGACAGCGGCTCGCGGATGAGCGCGCTGGCCAAGGGCGAGCTGGTGTACGGCGAGCTGCTCGCCGTCGACGAGCTGCTGGCCCGGGTGGACGCGGTCACCACCGATCAGGTGAACGCCATCGCGGCCGACCTGCTGGCCCGGCCGATGTCGCTGGCGGTGGTCGGCCCGTTCGAGGCGTCCCGGTTCAACGGTGCCGACGCCGCGGCCGGCTGACCTGACCCGGCGCGCCGCATCACGACGGGCGGCGCGAAGGGCACGGACCGTGACCTGCCCTTAGCCGTGGGATAGGTTGTCCGACGTGACTGACGAGCGTGAGCCGATCAGAGTAGGGGTTCTCGGCGCCCGGGGCCGGATGGGTCTCGAGGTGTGTCGGGCGGTCGATTCCGCCGATGACCTGGAACTCGTGGCGATGATCGATCAGGGTGACTGGCTGTTCAACGCGGCCGACGCCGGTGCCGAGGTGGTCGTCGACTTCACCACCCCCGACGTGGTGATGGACAACCTGCAATGGTGCATCGACCAGGGCATCAACGTGGTCGTCGGCACCAGTGGGTTCACCCCCCAGCGGCTGGACCAGGTGCGCGGCTGGCTCGCCCAGAAACCCGGCGTCGGCGTGGTGCTCGCCCCGAACTTCGGCCTCGGGGCGGTCCTGATGATGCAGTTCGCGGCACGGGCCGCCCGCTACTTCCAGTCGGTCGAAATCATCGAACAGCACCATCCCGGCAAGCTCGACGCCCCCAGCGGCACGGCGACCCACACCGCCCGGCTGATCGCCGAGGCCCGGACCGCCGCCGGCCTGGCCGCCATGCCCGACGCCACCACCACCGAACTGCCCGGGGCCCGGGGCGCCGATGTGGACGGGATACGGGTGCACGCCGTGCGGGCCAGCGGGCTCGTCGCGCACCAGGAAGTGCTCTTCGGCACCACCGGCGAGACGCTGACCATCCGGCACGACTCCTACGACCGGTCCTCGTTCATGCCCGGAGTGCTGCTCGCCGTGCGTTCGGTGCTCGACCGGCCCGGACTGACCGTCGGGCTCGACGCGCTGCTCGACTGAGCCGCGCCGCGGCGTCGAGCTGCGCTTTTCCGGCTGCGAACGGGAGAGTCATCGGCGCCCGGCGCCGAACCGCCCTGTTCCAGGCGTTGACCGAGGGTGAGCTGAACAGGTGTTCGGCGGTCTGCGGCCGGAGCGTCGGCGTAGCAGCAAGGTGGTCGTCACATTCGGCGGTGTGTGTCGGTGTTCCGCAGAACCTGCCGGGGCGTAACTCCACCGGTGTGACCCCCGGCACCGTCCCGACCCAACTTTGGAGACGTCCGGGAGTTCAGAAAAGGCGAAGATGCACTCGTGCCCTACTCCTTGACCGCGCACCGGCGGGACACGGCCCTCGCGCTGTTGCGACCCATGCACGGTGGGTCCGCATCGCTGGTGGCAGAGGTGCCGCTTGGGCACGACTGGGCTCCCGTTACGCGGTTGATGTTCGACCGCGACCTACCCGGCGTGGGCCGGACTGTGGTGGTCAAGACACGTCGGGTGGACGGGGCCGGCCACGGCGGCCCGGCCCACCTGCGACGTGAGGAGGCCGCGTTGCGGACGGCCGCGCCCACCGGGGTCACCGCGCGGTTGATCGCTTCCGACCAGGCCGCAGGTGTCGTGGTCACCACCGACCTTGAGGGCTGGCCGACGTTGGAAAGCGTCCTCCTCGCCGCCGATGCCGACGCCGCTACCCGTGCGGTGGTGGAGTTCGGCGTGGCCGTCGGGCGGCTGCACGCCGGCACTCGCGGCGCGGGTGAGGGGTACCGGCAGGCGCTTGCTGGTCTCGGCGGGTCGGCGGCGGATGCCGGTCCCGGACTGCCCTGGGCCGGTGTGGACAGGTGGCGGGACGTTGAGGTCGCGTGCGCCGAGCTGGGTCTGCCGGACGCGCGCGTCGCGGCTGATGACGCCGCGTTCGTCCAGGATCGGATTGCCGACGCCGGCCCATTCGCGGCACTGACGCACACCGACCTCAATCCCGGCAACGCGCTGGTGACGCCGGATGGAGTGCGGATCGTGGACTTCGAAGGCGCCGTCTTCGGACATCTCGGCTTCGACGCGTCGTTCCTGCATTTCCCGTTCCCCACCTACAGCGCCCACTGGGCGACGCTTCCCGACAACGTGGTGACCGAGGCCGACTCTGCCTACCGCTGTGAACTGACCCGGGTCATGCCCGGTGAGGTCTTCGGACGCCTTGACCAGGCGCTCGCGGTCGGTGCTGCGGCGGCTCTTGCCGTTCGGGTACAGCGGCTGCCGCTGCTGGCCGCCACCGGCCAGCCCTCGCACACTCGCTGGCGCCGTCGAGCGCAGCTCGTGCAGCAGATCCGCGTGTTCACCCGGCTCGCCGAACGAGCCGCGACCCTGCCGACGATGGCGGGCTGGTTCACCCGGCTGGCCGACGCGATGTCCGCCCGCTGGCAAGACGCGACAACCCCGCCGCCGGCAACGTTCCCCGCCTTCCGGTCAGCCAGGGACAGATGACGCCTAGGCTGGCCGCACGGCGACCGGCGAGAGTAGTCGACAGGCGAATCCGGCGCGCGTTGCTCCGGTGAGCCTCACGGCTGAAGGGCGTTGATGCTGCGGTCCGCCGTTAACTCCGGGTTGGTCGTCACGATGGGAGTGCGGTCGCCTGCCCGAGCAGTTGTCGCGCGCTGTCGGCGTAGAACGCGGCAGTAGTCCCGCTGATGCCGAACACAACGGTCAGATAAACGGCGCGGGAGTTGCCTACCCAGCGCCAAAACTGTCGTACGTGTGTTCGATAATCGTAGTGTGTTGGCGGATTTGACGCAGCTGCGGGCCGGGATGGCCGACTGCCTCGACGCGCCCGCCTGGGCGCTGCCCGACACCGACCTGGTCGACAGCCTCGACGCGGTGCACCAGCTTGAGCAGGCGGTCGCGGCGGTGAAGTTGCACCTGGT
>DASVVF010000741.1:0-2188 GCA_036386695.1 Catenuloplanes sp.
CCAAAACGCCTTCGACGACCTCACCCGACAAGCCGGCCTCGCGGCCTGACCCAGCCGATCCCCGTCACCACACCAGAAACCCACCACGATCAACAAAACCTGACTCAACTTTCACGGCTCCCGCCGCTCAAGCCTTCTAGCGTGAACTCCGTGGAGCCGACGTACACGATCGAAGAGGCAGCGCAGCGCACCGGCGTTTCGCCGCACACCCTGCGCTACTACGAGCGGATCGGCCTGCTGGAGCCGATCGGGCGGGCGGCGAGCGGCCATCGCCGGTACAGCGACGCCGATCTCGGCTCGGTGCTCTTCCTGACCCTGCTGCGCGAGACCGGCATGCCGATCCGCGACATGCGGCGCTTCGTCGAGCTCGCCAGAGTGGGCGACCCCACCATCCCGGACCGGGTCGCGGTGCTGGAGCTGCACCGCGACGCCCTGCGGGACCGGTTGGCCCTGCTCACCAGGCACCTCACGGCGATCGACAACAAGATCGGCGTGTACCGGGCGCTGCTCGGCGCCGACCAGGACACGAAGGAGTTCGCATGAAGACGGTGGAACTCGGCCGGACCGGCGAGTACGTCAGCCAACTGGCGTTGGGATGCATGTTGATGGGGACCCGGACCGACGAGGCGACGTCGTTCGAGATCCTCGACTCCTATGTCGCCGCCGGTGGCAACTTCCTCGACACGGCCGACTGCTACTGCTGGTGGGAACGGCCGGGTGAGCGGGGCGGGCACAGCGAGGAACTGCTGTCGCGCTGGCTGGCCCGCAGTGGTCGCCGCGACGAGGTCTTCCTCGCCACCAAGGGCAGCGCCATGCTCCGCGACTTCGACGGCATGTTCGACGGCGCGGGCGTGGACTGGTCGAAGGCTCGGCGCAAGTTCGTGGGCGCGGGAGCCGACACGCTGCGGCACGCCATCGACGGCAGCCTGCGACGGCTGGGGACCGACCGGGTGGATCTGTACTACGTGCACGTCGACGACGGGTCCACACCGCTGGAGGAGACGCTGGAGGTTCTGGCCGGCGTCGTCGCGGCCGGCAAGGCCCGCTACATCGGCTGGTCGAACGTCCGCACCGACCGGCTGGAGCGCATTCGTGCGCTGTCCACCGAGCACGGCTGGCCGATGCCGGTCGCGATCCAGCAGCAGCACTCGTACCTTCGACGGCGGCCCGGGATCGACCACGTATCCATCGTCGACGGGGAGCAACTGGCCTACCTGGGGGCGAACCCGGACCAGACCCTGGTGGCGTACTCGCCGATCCTCAAGGGCGTCTACGACGACCCGGACAAGCGGGCCGGCCACGGGATCATGGATCCCTACCAGGGCCCGGACTCCGACGCCCGGCTGGCGGCGCTGACCGAGGTCGCGGCCGAGGTCGGCGCCGCCCCGAACCAGGTGGTCCTGGCGTGGCTGCTGCACCGGACGGCACCCCCGGTGGTCCCATTGGTCGGCCCACGGACGGCGGAGCAGTACCACGCGGCGGTGCTGGCGGTCGACATCACGTTGACCCGCGATCAAGTGGCGCGCCTGGACGCGGCGGGCGTCCAACACGAAGGTGGGCACGCTGCGCGGGCGGCCTCGGCGTGAACCTCCGTCGGACCGCCCGCGGGCGGTGACCGGGGGGTTCGGCCGCGCCGACCGGGTGGTTCGGCTGCCTCGACCGGGTGGTTCGGCGAACCGCCCGGCCGGCCGCGCGCGCCGTCGGGCGCAAACGCGTCATGCCGATGGCTGGCCGCCACCGGCATGACATTCACCGCTTTCGTCGGCCCCGGTCGTGTCGATGCGACATGACCGGGGCTGACGACCGGTGTTACTGGTTCAGGGTGCAGGGGGCGAGGCCTTCGGCGTTGAGGTTCGGCTTGGCGGCGTTCCGACCGATCGCGGTCTCCATGCGGTTGATGGTCGCGAAGCGCTTGTCCTCCAGCGGGCCGAGGATGGCGTTCTGGATGAAGTTCGGTCCACCCTGCCCGACGCTGCTGCGCAGCCGGTTGTTCGCCTCGGAGATCTGCGTCTGGAGCAACCGCAGGTTGCTGGCGACCTCGGCCGCGGCCTGCGCCGGGACGTTGGCCGGGCTGTTGACCTGCGGGCAGTTCACCGTCGGCACACCAGCCGCACCGCCGTTGTTACCACCGGCGTTGTTGCCACCACCGGCGTTGTTGCCACCGGCGTTGGTCCCGGCGACGGAGGTG
>DASVVF010000742.1:0-7311 GCA_036386695.1 Catenuloplanes sp.
GACCGGAGACCGCCGCCCGGGCGGAGCTGGCCGGTGTGCTCGCCGCGGTGCCGGATGACGCGGTGGTGGTGCTCGATGGCCTGGTGGCGTGCGGGGTTCCCGATGTGGTGGTCCCGGCGGCGCGCCGGCTGCGGCTGGTCGTGCTGGTGCACATGCCGCTGGGCGACGACACGGGGTTGGCGCCCGGGGAGGCGGCGGAGCTGGACGCCCGGGAGCGGGAGACCCTGCGGGCCGTCCCGGCGGTCGTGGCGACCAGCGCCTGGGCCGCGGCCCGGCTGGTCGAGCGGCACGGGCTGGCCCCGGGTCGCGTGCACGTCGCCGAGCCAGGGGTGGACCGGGCTCCGCTCGCGCCGGGTACGGACGGCGCCTCGCGGCTGCTGTGTGTGGCCGCGGTCACCCCGCACAAGGCACAGGACCTGCTGGTGGAGGCGCTGGCGACGATTGCCGGCCTATCCTGGAGCTGTGTCTGCGTCGGTGCACTCGACCGCGCTCCCGGCTACGTGGAGAGGTTGCACGGGTTGATCCGCGAGCACGACCTTTCTGATCGCGTCCGGTTGGTCGGTCCGCGTACCGGTGGCGAGTTGGCCGCCAGCTACGCCGCCGCCGACCTCGTGGTGCTGGCGTCGCGCGCCGAAACGTACGGCATGGTGGTGACCGAGGCCCTGGCGCGCGGTATTCCGGTGCTGGCTACCGCCGCGGGTGGGGTTCCGGAGGCGTTGGGGCGGGCCCCGGACGGCACGGTGCCGGGGCTGCTGGTGCCGGCAGGGGATCCGGCGGCACTCGCCGGGGCGCTGCGCCGCTGGCTCGGCGAGCCCGGGCTCCGGCGCCGGCTGAAGGGGGCGGCCCGCGGTCGCCGGGCCACCCTGCACGGTTGGGAGGCGACGTCGCGGCGCCTGTCCGAGGTGCTGGAATCGCTTCGTGGCGAGAACCGGAGGGTCCGATGAGCGCGCCCGACACCACCCGGTGCAGTCCGGCCTGGCTGGGGCTGCGGGAGGGCGCGGACGCCGCCGCCCGCGCCGCGGCACTGGTGGACCCGTTGCGCCGGCACCTGGCGGGGTCAACCCGGCTGGTGATCCGGGATCTGGGCTGCGGCACCGGGTCGATGGGGCGCTGGCTCGCCGGCCGGTTGCCCGGCCCGCAGCACTGGGTCATGTACGACCGCGACGCCGAGCTGCTCGACCACGCCGCGGCGGCCATGGTCGACACCGCCGCCGACGGCGCCGCCGTCACGGTCGAGACGCGGGCCCGCGACGTCAGTGGGCTGACCGCCGCCGACCTCGCCGGCACGGCGCTGGTCACCGCGTCGGCGTTGCTGGACCTGTTCACCGTCGACGAGGTCGACGCGCTCGCCGCGGCGTGCGTCGGGGCGGCGTGCCCGGCGCTGCTGACGCTGTCCGTGGCGGGGCGGGTGGAGTTCACGCCGGCCGATCCGCTGGACGGGGAGCTGACCGCCGCCTTCAACGCCCACCAACGCCGGATCACCGACGGGCGGCTTCTGCTGGGCCCGGACGCCCCCGGAGCGGCCGCGGCGGCGTTCAGCCGGCTGGGCGCCACGGTGCGGCTCGACCCGAGCCCGTGGCGGCTGGGCCCGGAGCAGCCGGCGCTGACGGCGCAGTGGCTGACGGGTTGGGTCGCCGCTGCCGGCGAGCAGCGGCCCGACCTCGCGGTCGACGCGTACCTGGGTCGTCGGCTCGCCGCGCTCGCGGCGGGTGAGCTGCGGGTGGTGGTAGGGCACAGCGACCTCCTCGCGCTGCCGACACGGCCGTCCGCACCACCGGCGGCGCCGTGAGCGGGCGGGTGTGGGCCTGGGTACGGGTGCTCGGCGGGGTGGCGATCCTGGCGCTGCTGGTGTGGCGGGTCGGCTCGGGCGCGTTCGTGGACGGGCTGCGGGTGATCAACGGCGGAACGCTGCTGGCCGCGCTGGGGATCGGCGTGCTCACCACGGTGTTCAGTGCGTGGCGCTGGTGTCTGGTGGCCCGTGGTCTGGGTCTGCGGCTGCCGCTGGCCGGCGCCGTGGCCGACTACTACCGGGGGTTGTTCCTCAACTCGGCGCTGCCCGGCGGCGTGCTGGGTGATGTCCACCGGGCGGTGCGGCACGGCCGGGATGTCGGCGATGTCGGGCGGGGTGTGCGCGCGGTGGTGCTGGAACGCTCCGCCGGCCAGTTGGTCCTGATCGGTGTCGGGGTGATCGTGCTGGTGACCGTTCCGTCCCCGGTGACGGACCTGGTGACCGGGCTGGTGCGGATCCCGTGGGCGGCGACCGTCGTCGCGCTGGGCGGGCTCGCCGTCGCGGTTGTCGCCGGGCTGCGGCTGCGGCGCGGCAGTTCGCGGTGGGCCCGGGCGTTGCGGGTGACCCTCGCCGACGTCCGGCTGGGGTTGCTGTCCCCGCGGACCGGGCCGTGGATCGTGTTGTCCTCGGCGGTGGTGCTGGCCGGGCACCTGGCGATGTTCCTGGTCGCCGCCCGGGCTGCCGGTTCGTCGGCGCCGCTGGCCGTGCTGCTGCCGCTGATGGTGCTGGCGCTGCTGGCGATGGCGGTGCCGCTGAACGTCGGCGGGTGGGGGCCCAGGGAGGGTTTCTGCGCGTGGGCGTTCGGCGCGGCCGGGCTCGGCGCCGCGCAGGGGCTGACCATCGCGGTCGTGTACGGGCTGCTCGCCCTGGTGGCGTGCCTGCCGGGCGCCGGTGTGCTGATGTTGCGGGGGTCCGGCCGACTTCGGCGGCCCGGTCCGCCGGTCGGTCCGGATCAGGACGACACCGGCCCGACGCGGCCGCCGGTTCCCCGCCAACTACGCCCGGTCCCGCTCTCTCACGCCGTGTCGCACCGGTCCGACAGCGCGTAGCGCAGCAGCGCCACGTCGCCGATCTGGCGTACCTCGGTCAGCTTCGCCCGTCGGTCCGGGTGCCACGGGAATCCGCCGTCGCCGACGAAACGCGGCGCCCGGGAGTCACCGACGAAGAACGGGGCGACGACCAGGTGCAGCTCGTCGGCGAGGCCGGCGGTGAGGAACTGGGTGTGCATGGCCCCACCGCCCTCGACCATCAGCCGGCGCACGCCGCGGGCGTGCAGGTCCGCCACCATCCGGCGCACGTCCACCGGCTCGCCGCCGTCCACCACGGTCGCCACCCGGGCGAGGCGCTCCCGGACGCCGGCCAGCACCGGGCTCGCACAGTAGACGATCTTCTGGCTGTCCCCGGCGACGAAGAACTGCGCCGCCGGGTCCAGGTCACCACCACCGGTGACGGTCACCTTCACCGGTGACGCTGGCAGGCCGCGGGCCATCCGATCGTCGCGGCGGGCCGGTGAGCGCACCAGCAGGCGCGGGTTGTCCTGCCGGACGGTGCGGGCCCCGACGAGGATCGCGTCGCACCCGGCGCGCACGGCGTCGACCCGGTCGAAGTCGGCGTCGTTGGAGAGCAGCAACCGCCGCTCGGTGGCGTCGTCGAGGTAGCCGTCGATCGACATGCCACAGCTCAGCAGGACGTACGGTCGCTCACCCACTGACGGCGCCGGTGTCCGTGACGGTCCGGGCGCAGGCGCCGGTGAGGTCGTCGCGCCGGCCGGACCGTTCCAGGTGGCTGCCGAGAATCATGCGCGGGCTCCTGGTCAGTTGGCGGGCGGCAGGTCGAGGGTGTGGGCGGCGCGGTTGACCTTCGCCGCCAGGTAGCGCCCGTTGGCCTCGGAGAGGTGCACGCCGGTCGGGACGCGGTCGGTGACGTGCACGCCGAGGTGTTCGAGTTGGGCCGCCTTGTCGGGGTTGTTGCTCAGCAGCGCGACGCGCTCGGCGCCGAGGGCGCGCAACATCTGCGCGGCGGCGGTGTAGTCGCGCTCGTCCTCGCCGCGGCCGAGCGCGACGTTCGCCTCGTAGGTGTCCAGTCCGGCATCCTGCAGCGCGTAGGCGTCGAGCTTTCGGTACAGGCCGATCCCGCGGCCCTCCTGGCGTAGGTAGAGCAGGAACCCGCCGGTGTCGGTGATCTGCTCGACCGCCTCGCGCAACTGCGGGCCGCAGTCGCAGCGCTGGCTGCCCAGTACGTCACCGGTGAGGCACTCGCTGTGCGGACGGACGAGCGGCGCCGGCCCGCCGGCGGCGCACCGGTCGAGCGCGTGCTGCCAGTCGCCCAAACCGATGGCGAGGTGTTCCCGGCCGTCGGCCAGCCCGGTGAAGGTGAACACGCGCGCCAGCGTCGCATAGCCGTCCGGGAGGCGCAGCGGCACCGTCACCGCGGTCCGTACCGCCGCGGCCGGGGCGGGGCCCCGCCGGGTGCGGGCGACGACCGCCGGGATGGGCGCCTCAGGCGCGGTCTCGGACATCCACTCTCCTCATTGCCGATTGAGTCTAGGAAGATTTACGGCACTTTTTATGAACTTTCAAGCATTTCGCGCGCCTCGGTGCCGCGCGGGGTCCGCCCGGTACGCCGGATCGCCGTCGCCAGGGCGCTGAGCGCGACGAGCAGACACCCGGCGCCGGCGGTCAGGCAGACCGCGGTGACGCCGTACCGCCCGGCTCCCCAGGTGAGCACCGCGGCGCCGACCGGCCCCAGCGAGAAGTGGGTGCTCCAGAACGCCGAGGTGACCCGACCGAGGAGGTGCCCCGGGGTGATCTCCTGGCGCAGCGACATCGAACAGATGCCGCTGACGCTCAGCGTGCAAAGGTAGCCGGCGACGACGGCGGTCAGCACCGGTACGGTGCCGGCCACCCCGATGCCGGCCACGGCCGCCGCGCAGACCAGGTGGGCACCGATCCAGGTCACCCCGAACCCCTGCCGGCGACGTAACGGTGCCACCACCAGGGCGCCGGCGATCGTCCCCAGCGCGCCGAGCCCCAGCACCAGGCCCACCGTCCTGTCCGAGCCGCCGAGATCGTGCCGCACGTGGTAAATGATCACATCGGTCAGGCCGAAGGTGAGGAAGATGAAGAACGACAGCAGGACGGTCAGCGCCCGCAGCACCGGTTCGCGCCACAGGAACCGCACCCCGGCCAGGAACTCCGCCCACGGCCGCGGCCGCGGCGACGGCGACGTCGGGTCGGCCGTCGGCGGGCGCAACCGCACCAGGTAGATGCCAAGCGCCGACCCGGCGAAGCTGACCGCGTTGACGGCTATCGCGGCCGTCGCGCCCAGCGCCGCCGACGTCAGGCCGGCCAGCAGCGGCCCACCGACCCCGGCGGCCGCGTACGTCGCGTAGATCCGGCCGTTGGCCTCGGTGATCCGGTCGGCGTCGACCAGGCTGCGCACGGCGGTCACCGAGGCAACCTGGAAGGTCATCCCGAGCGCCTCGGCGATCGGCAGCACCAGGAACAGCAGCCAGACCTGGGGACCGAAGAGCCAGGCGACCGGGACGAGCCCGTAGAGCACGAGCCGGCCGACATCGCACACGATCATGAGGCGGCGCCGGTCGACCCGGTCGACCAGCACCCCGCTGAAGACCCCGGACAGCACGCTGGCCGCCCCGGCGGCACCGGTGAGCAACCCCATCTGGGCCACCGACCCGGTCACCTGCAGGACCAGCAGCGGTACGGCGAGATAGGCGAACGCGTCACCGGCCACGGAGATGGTCTGGGCGGCCCAGAAGATGCCGAAGTCGCGGGCCGGCCGCGTGCGGTTGCGGCGGCTCTGCGCGACCACGGCCGCCTCCCGGCTATGGTCGGTCGGCCGCGGCCCGGGGCGGGTACCGGTCGCGGGGCGGCTGACGCCGGCCCGGTGCCCGATCCTATAATCAGCGGCTTCCGGCCGGCCTCCGGCGCCTGAGCCGACCCCTGTCGGCCGGCCCGGGGCGGGGAGGCCCTCATGTATCCACCCGAGCCGTGGCATTTGCGCGGGCAGATGTATGTGTCGCTGTTCGTGGTGCCGCGCCGCGTCCTGCCACCGCTGCCCGAGCCGCTGGCCGCGACGGTGCGCCCGGTCCTGATCGGTGGCCGGGCGCTGGTCGGTGCCGCCTGGGTGCGCTACGAACCCGGCGGCGTCCTGCAGTACCGCGAGCTGCTGTGCGCGATGCTGGTCCACGAGCGGGGCCGGCCGCGGGTCAGCATCACCGACATCTGGGTGGACAGCGTGGCCTCCCGGGACGGCGGTCGCGCGCTGTGGGGCATTCCCAAGGGCCTCGCGGAGTTCGAGCTGAGCCCGCAGGGCGACGGCGGGACGCTCGCGGGTGCGGTATCGCCGCCGTCGGCGGGGCAGGCGGGCAGCGACCCCATCGCCACGGCGACGATCACCCGTGGGTTGCCGGTGCCGGGCCGATGGCCCGGGGCGGTGTCGGTGGCCCAGGCTCTGGACGGGCGGGTGAAACGCACCGGGGTACACGGCCGCGCCGGACTGCGGCTGGGGCGGGCCGCCTGGCGGGTGGAGCCGGCCGGGCCGCTGGGCTTCCTCGCCGGACGACGTCCCCTGCTGACCGTCACCCTGGCCGACTTCCAGCTCAGCTTCGGCGGCGCCCGGCCGGGCGACACCGCACCGATCGGGCGGTGACCGCCGCCACGCCGATCGGGCGGTGACCTCAGGGCGGCCGCGGCCCGGCCGATAGGACGGGCGTAGCGTGCCCTGCCCGCGCCCGCCAGCACGAGGTGATCATGAAGCGTGTCGTCTACTGCAGCCAGGCGACCTTCGACCTGGGACCCGATCAGTTGATGGCGTTGCTGGAGGCGGCCCGTCGGCACAACACCCGGGCGGGGCTCAGCGGGATGCTGCTGTACTGCAGCCAGAGCTTCCTGCAGGTGCTGGAGGGCGACAGCGCGGCGTTGGCGGCGACGTACGCCCGGATTCTCGTCGATGACCGGCACACCAACGTGCGGCTGCTGCTGGACGCCCAGGTCGCCGCGCCGATGTTCCCGGACTGGACCATGGGCTTCGAGTACCTGGAAGCCGAGGATCTCGCGGAGGAACTGGCGGGTTTCACCCCGGCGACGCGGTACCCCCTGGTGAACCCGGACCTGATCACCAACGCCGCGGTGGCGCAGTCCGTGCTTGGTCGCTACGGCCAGAACCGGGTCCGGTAGTTGGACCGGCACGCCGTACGGTTCGGGGTGGACCTGGCCGTCGGGCAGTCCCCCGCCGCGCTGTGGGAGTTCGATGTCAGCCGTGCACGCCTCAGCTGGGAGCCACCGGCCGCGCGACTGCTCGGCGTCGACGCCGGGGCCGTTCCGGGCGGCCCGGTGGAGCTGGCGGCGGCGGTGCACCCGCAGGACGCGACGGCGGTGTTGGCCGCGTTCCGGGACCTCGTCGAGGCGGGGTGGGCCGAGGTCGAGCTGCGCGTCGGGCAGGACGCCGACCTGCGCCATCTGTCCCTGCGCGGCAGGGTGCTGGACCGCGACCCCGACGGG